>NZ_JBMFWB010000005.1:0-92369 GCF_049965695.1 Athalassotoga sp.
CTCTTCACTCATCACCATTCACTGATCGAGGCATCATGCCCTCCGCTTAAATTAAATGAACATTCGACTTTTAAATTTATTTAAGTATACAATGAGATAAATGCAAGACAAAAAGCACATTTGTATCTCCGCCTTGAAATGAGGAATTTTAGACGACTTAAATGCTATAATATCACGGTTGATGTACCTCCAATTTTAAAAAAGGGGCTGGATAAGAGATGGATGAAATGATACTTGTCGTTGCTGCAAAAGACATCAACGAAGTGGTCAAAGAGGAAGGGTTTGTGAATGTACCCATAGAAGAGATAAAAACTTTGACGGAAGAAAAGGGCTTTTTTGTCAAAAGAGATAGAGCCGAATCCGATGAATCTATAAGGCAACTTATACCGTACATCGTGATGCAAAATTCAGACGATCTCTACCTTATGGTCAAAAGGTTATCAACCCAAACTGAAAAAAGACTTCATGGCATGTACAGCATAGGAATAGGCGGTCACGTTAACGATCAAGATGAAGGCAACACGCCATGGATGAAATTTCTTTCTGGAATGGAAAGAGAGATGAATGAAGAGGTTGTGATAAAGAAATCTTTTGAATGGCCAAAATACATCGGCGTTATAAAAGAAGTAAGTACACCGGTCAACAGAGTCCACCTTGGGATAGTCTTTCAAATAAAGGCTGATATCGAAGGCATAAGAGAAAAAGACAAATTTTCATGGGAATTTGCGAATTTGGCTGACTTGCTTTCAAAGTACGATATGATGGAAAGTTGGTCTAAATACGTGATAGACATGTTAGATAGCCGTTTGTAAAGGAGATCACATGGAATTTGAAGATATAAAAACAGGTATGGTTTTCGAGAGTGAAATGATCGTAGATGATAAAATGGTCATTGAATTTGCGAGAATAACTGGAGACGACAATCCGTTGCATATCGATGAAGAATTCGCCAGAAAAACGCAATTCGGAAAGAGAATAGCGCATGGAATGCTCATCGTTTCTTTGATATCAAAAGTCTTAGGAAGAGATTTCCCAGGACCGGGTACTGTTTACGTCTCGCAAATCGTAAAATTCAGAAAACCAGTTTACGTAGGAGATACGGTTAAAATTCACGTTGAAGTTAAAGATAAGAATTCAGACAAAAGGCGACTCTTCCTTTTGACGAACGTTATCGACAACGATAAAGAAGTCATAAACGGAGAAGCGGAAGTCTACATTCCGCCTAAATTGACAATTGTCAATTGAAAATTGTCAATTCCACGTGCTACGAGTCACGTGCTGTGCAGGTACCTGCCATCGCTACGATTCGAAATTTGAATTTTGTTTGGTATAATATTGGCAAATGTCGAAGGGAGTTTTAAAGTGAAAATACTTAGCGGTATGCGACCAACTGGACATTTACACATAGGAAATCTCTTGGGAGCGCTTGATAATTGGGTTAAACTTCAAAACGATGGAAATGAATGTTTCTTCTTCGTTGCGGATTGGCACATGTTAACCACGGGCTATGAAGATATTTCCAAACTCTCAGAGATGACGAGAACGTTGGTGCGCGAATATGTTTCATCTGGATTAGATCCACAAAAAAGCGTGATCTTTGTGCAATCGGCGATAAAAGCGCACGCGGAACTTTTTCTCATTTTGTCGATGATAACTCCATTGGGTAGACTGGAAAGAGTACCAACTTACAAAGAACAATTGAGAGAATTAAGTGACAGGGAAATAACAACTTTTGGTTTTCTGGGATATCCAGTTCTTATGGCTTCTGATATTCTCATATACGATGCCGACGGAGTACCCGTTGGGGAAGATCAGACTTATCATCTTGAATTTACACGTGAAATCGCCGAAAAATTCAATTCCATTTACGGCTCAACTCTTAAAGTACCGAAGGCTTTATTTTCAAAAATACCAAAATTATCTGGTACAGATGGGCGGAAGATGTCTAAAAGTTATGGTAACGTTATAAACATAGATTCGGATACTCAAGAATTGAAGAATAAGATAATGCCTATGCCCACCGATCCGGCAAGGGTACATAAGTATGATCCCGGGACTCCAGAAAAGTGTAACGTTTGGTATTATCATCTTGCCTTTGAAACGTCAAAGGAACAACTCGATTACGTTCATTACGGATGCACACATGCAACGATAGGCTGCATCGAATGCAAAAAAATCCTTATGGATAGCATGACGAAAAAGTTAGGACCTATTTGGGAAAAAATAGCATATTACAAAGCACATGAAGGAGAAATAGACGATATAATTGCAGACGGAAACGAAAAGGCCAAAAAAAGCGCTGAAATGACGATGGAAAGGGTAAGAAATGCTTTGAACCTTTTATTCTGAGGTGATAAATGGATATAAATTTTCATTCCGGCAACTTTGAAGGATCTTTTGATTTGTTACTTTTTCTCGTCAGAAAGCACAAAATGAATCCGCTTGATCTTAAAATATCAGAGATAACTGATGAGTTTGTCGCGTACGTTGAAGGAATGGACAAGGTGGATATAGAAACAACTTCGGATTTCATATTGATGGCATCTACCTTGATGGAGATAAAATCCAGGATGCTTTTAAGCCCTTCGCGTGAGGTTATCGAAAAGCAAGAGGAAATCGCAAAACAACTTTACGAATACTCTCTGCTTAAGAAAACGACAGAAAAGGTTGAAAGTTTTTACGATCTCCATGTGAAGGAATTTGATATATCAATTTTGCCGTCTTTTTCCCGTGAAATGAATGATTCACTGCCTTCAACTTTCATCAAAATACTCAACTCTGTTAGGCAAGAGATGAATTTGAGAAAAAGGGTTTACAGGATAACTAAAGACTTTTACTCTTTATCGAAGAAAATTGAAATGGTTAAATCGCTTATCATCAAAAGTAGAAGAATGAGAATACGCGATATAATCGGAATGTCAGAGGACAAACTTGAAGCAGTTGTTACTTTTGTGACGATTCTTGAACTTCTAAGGTTGAATTTCATATTCATCGATTCGGAAGAGACAGTGGTTATAAATGAAGCATATCATGGCTGAGGTTGAGGCTTTGATCATGAGCGGTCATGGCCTTGCAATTCAGGATATCATTAGATTATCTGGAAGGAACAGAAATGAAATTCTTGAAACCATCGATCAATTACAGGAAGCGTATTCACATGATGATCATGGAATAGAACTCAAAAACGTGGCGGGTAAATACTCTTTTTTTACAAAAAACGAGTATTTTGATCTGGTTTCCAAGATAAGAAAAAAATCTGTAAGCGAGATCACCAATTCTCAGATGCAAGTGCTTGCGATAGTTGCTTACAATCAACCGTTGACACTAAAAGAAATGGAGAAATTCAGGGGAAGCGCATGTACAAATCAGATCAAAGAACTCATATCCATGGGTTTGATCAAGAGAAAGAGAGATAAAACAAAAAAGGGAAATCCGTACTTTTACGTGACGACTGAGAATTTTTTAAAAGCGCTTGGAATATCGAGTTTGTCCGATCTTAAGGAGGATCTTGTTGAGAATACAGAAATATCTGAGGATGTGCGGAATAACATCACGCCGGAAATCTGAAATGCTTGTTAAGTCAGGAAAAGTCAGCGTAAATGGATTTGTCACGTACGATTACATCGACGTTTCAAGTGAAGATGACGTTCGAGTTGAAGGAAAAAAGGTCTCTTTTAAAAGTAAAGTATATTACATGTTTAACAAACCAAGAGGATATATAACCACCAAAAACGATCCTCAAGGTCGAAAGACGATCTTCGATCTTTTAAATATAGAATGCGACGTTTTCCCAATCGGAAGGCTTGACACTGATACTGAAGGCCTTTTGCTTTTGACTAATGATGGAGATCTTGCCCAGAAATTGCTACATCCGAGATACGAAGTGCCAAGGATCTATGAGGCTGTAATTAATTCTCAAATCGATAACGGTCAGATAGAAGATTTAAAAGGTGGAATTTCCCTCCCATATGGTTACACGGCGAAAATGAAGGTGAAAATTTTGTCTGTCGATGATAAAAGTACTAAAATCAGAATAGAGATAAAAGAAGGGAAAAAGAGAGAAATTCGAAGGGCATTCAAATTTCTGGGTCATCCAATCGTTTCACTCAAAAGAATTTCTTTTGGTCCTATAAAAATAGACTCCCATCTTAAAGCAGGTGAATACAGGATGTTGAATGATTTTGAGATAAAGCAATTGATCGAATACGTTAAAACAGAAAATGAGACCCAAAACGGGTCTCATCGTAAAACTGTTGAGGGGGGATAGGGGGTATCCACTGTCAGATAGATGATAGCATATCGATTATGTCTTTTTGGTTATGTAATAAACAAAATGTTGTGAAAATATAGTTGCTTTGGAAAGGAGAATAGATTTATGAAAAAAAATATTTTCATCCTCTTCATCTTTTTAAGTCTCTTTGTCTATTCATCAGTTTCATTTGCAATGCCTGTAGATCAAAATGGCATAAACATGCTTATAGGTGCTCAGAACAGCGTCGAATTGTACAGAGAATATGGAGATGTGTCCGGCCTTAATCAAGCCATAGCGCAAATGAACCTTTTTCTTTCTCAGTACACCGAGCCATCTCAATATGTCGGCCAGGCTTATGAAACTTTAGGTGATGCCTATTATCTCCTCAAAAATTATCCACAGGCTATAAAATCTTACGGTATGGCTGTCCAGTACCTTCCAGAGAATTCTGCCGATTACGAATATTCGGTTTATTCTTTGGGATACTCTTACATGGAAAGCGGAGACAGTTCAAATGCCATAAAATATTTCTCAATGCTTTACACGTCTCAAACTTACGGTGATGAAGCAAAGGTACTTGTCGGAGGAATATATTTCAATCTTGGTCAGTATTCACAGGCTACCTCTGTTTTGAACACAGTTCAGTCGAATCAATGGAAAGCATGGGCTTATTATTACAAAGGAAGAGTCAATTTCAATCTTGGAAATTATTCTCAAGCCATTTCTGATTTTCAACAGGTCCTGCAATACACCAGCGATTTAAATGTTATTGAGCCGTCTGTTTACTATCAATCTTACTCTTATTTGAATTCGGGTAAAATTCAAAATGCCATAGACACCGCTTCCAACGCTCTAAAATCTTATTCTCCTACGACTTGGACTTTTGATCTTTACATGATCCTCGGCCAATCTTATTACGAAAATGGCCAGTACAAAGAAGCAATAGCCACTTTTCAAAACGCCTCTCAGATTCAACATGGCACTTCAAGTTATTACGCTTTAAATGCCAAAGCATGGGCTGAGTATAAGATGGGAAATTACACGGATGCGATATCCGATTGGGAGAATGTGCTTAACAATTCCACAAATTTGGAATTGGCCTTCAATGCAGGCATCAATGCAGGCAACACGTTAAGAGAAAATAAGAATTTCAACAGTGCCGTTACTCTTTACAAACAGATGGAGACTAAATTTCAATCTTACATAAATCAGATAAATCTTGAAGAAGGAAAGACTTACCTTGAAAGTGGAAATTACCAGCAAGCCACAACGATATTCACAAATCTCTCAAAACTTTCGGAACCGCTGAAAGATTCTGCGATATACTGGCTTGCTTACACGTACAATCTTGAAAGCAATTATTCTCTTGCCATTTCAACTTTGTCAGGTCTTATACAAACGACTCAGAGTTCTGATACAAAAGCAAATGCTTACATGCTTGAAGGTGACATTTACGCAAAGGCCTCTCAATACGTTAATGCCATAAATGCATACAAAAATGCGATAAATTTTGGTAATCAAACGACAAAACTTTCAGCCGAATATAACCTTGGCTTGATGTACTATAACAATTCTGACTATAAAGACGCGATAAATCAATTTTCTTACGCGATAAACAACAGAATCACCGATCCAAACACTGCTCTTAACGCGGCTTATTATCTCAGTCAATTGTACGTTAATTTGAAAGATTATAATTCTGCGATAGCAACCTACGATTGGATTGCGAAATATGATTTTCAGGATATTTACAGATCATCCATTTACGTGCTTAAAGCCATCGCAATGGGCAAACTTGGTCTTTACGCACAGATACCCGCTTACGTCGATTCGATATTGCAGGCATATCCAAACGTATCTACAAAAAATGATTTGCTTTATTACAAGGCAAATGCTTACATGAAGACAAACGATCTTTCGAAGGCTTTTTCCATAGCGACCTCTCTTTCAAATCAGAACACTTCGAATGATGCAAAAGGCGGCATACTTTACATAGAAGCGAAGTACTACCAATCGATAAACGATATTAAGAATACCGAAAAATATTTAAAAGATGTTTACATGTTGTATCCATCAAGCAGCGCAGCACCAAATGCAGCCTACGATCTTGGAAATCTTTTCTATTCTTTGCATGATTATTCAAATGCAAAAGATGCGTTTTTTGCGCTTGTGTCTCTTTTCCCGTCAGATCAAAGAGTACCCGAAGCGCTCTATTACATAGGCCTTTCTTATGAAAATATCGGTCAGGCAAGTAATGCCATACAAGTTTACAATTCTTTGGTCTCGAAATTTCCAAACTCACCTTATTCATCCAAAGCTCAAGCCAGACTTTCTGTGCTTGAAAAGCGGTGAAACTGATGAAAATTCTGTACTTTTTCATTCTGATCTGTGGATTGAGTACGTTGATTTTGGCCGTACCTATAAATCTTGAGATAAACGCAAATTATTACTCCCACACGCTTGAGTTTACCGGCACTTTTGCGGCAACGAATGTTGGCGTTAACCTGATCCCTAAAAACTTCGTTTCATCACAAATTTCGACTTCATCTTCTGTGACCGGAGTTTCTTTTCTTATAATTCAACCTATAAGAAATAACTTTGCATTTTCGACATTCAATGGTACAAATTTTCCTGCCAAAACTTTCCAAAAAAGTCAATACAATTTCTCCGTAGATAATTCAAGTGAAATAGGTTTGAATTTTGAAACGCCTATTCTCTCGGGATTGATGAATTACAACTATAATGAAGCAAAATTGTCGAATTTGTCCCTGGGTTTCAACATAGGACCACTTTCAACGCTCGGCTTTGTGAATCCAAAGGGTTCAAGCATCTTGCTTACATTTCTGAACGGGTTTTCCGTTGAAGGCAATTTGACAGATCAATCCACTACATCGATAAGCGCAAATCTGCCAATTAACCTTGGAAGTTTTATTTTCGACATCGGAGGACGTTACATCGTGCCGTCGCAATTTAAGCCTAAATTGTATGCTTTTTACATGGGTAATGATTTGATACCTTACGCCATGTACGATACGGAATCGACACCGACGATCACCGCCGGTCTGAATTCAAGTGCCTTTTCATTTTACGGTAAAATGACTCTTGTTTCAACGCCACTTTATTCAATTGGTTCGAGTTACAGAAGTCCTTTAGGCATTTTTGGAGCAGATTTTTCAATTCAGTCATCACAAAATTACTGGGTTGATGGAAATTTCAGTTCCATACCTTTTGGATTGAGTTTCTTGCAATTTGGTATAGGTGGTGATGTAAAATTAGAAAGTAGCGGTATTTATCTTTTTAACATTTACACTTTGGCGAATTTAAATGTGTTTTCTACGAACGTCGAAAGTTGGTTTGGCCTTCGCGGTGAAGGTGGAGCACCTGTTTATTATTACGGAATGGATGTGAACTTTTGAGTGCACTGGAATACGATCTTTACGTTAAAATCGATGAATCTGACATTCATATGGTCAATTACATGCTTGAGGCCGAAGACAACCTTTTGAACGTGAGAAATATCGATTCGAAATCAAATCTTTTGAAAATAGTCGTAGTGGATACTGATCTTCCGGATATGCTGAAATTGTTAAATTATTTGAAAGATGAACTTCATCTTGAAGTGGTGAAATATGGGCCGAGTCTTGGAGTTCTTTAGAAAACCTATACCACGGGAACATTTCAAATCTCTTGATGAAATACCTTACGACAGACTTAAATTGTGGGGTTTTGAAGTTATAATATTCGATTACGACAACACTTTAGCCCCGTTTCTGCATCAAATTCAAAATGAAGTGCTAAGTTTGTTGAAAAATCTTATCAAGATGGGTTTCAAAATTGTGGTCGTGACGAACGCGTCCTATGAAAGAACAAAAAAATTGAGAAGTGAATTACCGGAAATAAAGGTTTTTGCAAAGGCAAAGAAGCCAGGATTAAAGGTTTTAAAGTCGGCCCTTAAAACTGTGAATGTGCCGCCTTCCAAAGTTGTATTCGTGGGAGATCTTTTCTTTACGGACATAATCGCCGGCAACAGGATGGGAATGTATACCATAATGGTTGAACCTTATCCGGGAGTAGGTGTTGCTTTAAGCATAATCGTCTTGCTCGAAAAGATATCCTATTACTTCATATTTTATACATTTGGGTGGCTTTTCAGAATTGGAGAATTGATTTCTCCGAACGAATGGGCCGATACAGTATTCGATGTCAATTACGATCTTTTGATTTCAAAGGGCATAAAACTTTTTGTCTTCGATATGGACGGTACTTTGACAAAATGGAGATCAAATCACGTTGACGCTAAAACTTTGAACTTACTCAAAAGTCTTTCCAGATCAAGTAAAGTTGTAATCCTGTCAAATGGCAATTCTCCGTCTCTTGACATAATCGTCAAAAATGAAATAGCGGTTTTTAAGCACGCACATAAGCCTTTAACAACCAAAATGATGAGGATAATGAAAAGGTATGGGGTATCAAAAAAGGAAGTTGCGGTTATAGGAGATCAACTTTTTACGGATATATTGATGGCAAATCTTGCGGGTCTTTATTCTATAAAAATTAAACCGATTTCAAAAGATGAAATGTGGTTTACCAAATTTTTGAGAATGCTTGAGCGATTTGTGAGGCCTTTTACAAGAAAAAAACCTTCAATTGGATCAAGCGATGAATGGAAAAGTGTTGGAAATCAAATATAATCGGAGGTAAAGTCATGGCAGAAAAATTTTTAGTCACCGGTGGTGCTGGTTTTATAGGTTCAAACATCGTTGATGAATTGATTAAAATGGGAAATGTTCCGATCGTCGTGGACGATCTGTCGACTGGAAACAAGACCAATCTTTCTTCAAATGTCGTATTTTATGAATGTGATGTAAGAAATAAAGCACAACTCGAAAAAGTTTTTCAATCGGAAAGACCAAAATATTTGATTCATACCGCTGCTCAAATTTCTGTCTCAAAATCCGTAAGAGAGCCATTTTACGATGCGGAAGTGAACATCATGGGAATGATAAATTTGCTTGATCTTTCTGTAAAGTACGGCATTGAAAAGTTTGTATTTTCTTCTTCCGGAGGAGTTATGTATGGTGAAGATCCAAAAATTTATCCGACTCCCGAAAGTGTATGTCCAGATCCTCTTTCTCCTTATGGCATAGCAAAATTGTCATGCGAAAAATACCTTAAATTTTACCAAAAAGAGTTTGGGCTGAGATATACCGCATTGAGGTACGGAAATGTTTACGGCCCAAGGCAAAACCCTGATGGTGAGGCCGGAGTGATCGCCATATTTGCAAAGAAGATGCTCAGAGGAGAACAGGTGACTATAAACGGAGACGGAGAGTACGTCAGAGATTACATTTACGTTAAAGATGTGGTTGGGGCGAATGTAAAAGCCATTGAATTTGGAGATGGAGAAAGTATAAACATTGGCACCGGCACGGGAAAAAGTGTAAATGATGTTTTTAGAACTTTAAAATCGAGGATAAATTACATTCTCGATCCCGTTTACGGGCCTGCAAGGTCTGGCGATCTCAGAAAAAGTATTCTGGAAAATTCGAAAGCAAAAAACATTCTCCGGTGGGAACCCACTTACGATTTTGAGAGAGGAATTTCAGAAACAGTTTCATATTTTGAAGGAAGGAAATAAATTGCAAGGAAGTTTATGGAATGACGAACCTTTAGCCCTTAAATTGAGGCCAAAGAGTTTTGAAGAGTTTATAGGGCAAGATCATCTCTTGGCGGTTGGCATGCCCCTAAGAGAAGCGATAGAAAACGATAATCTCTACAGTTCGATCCTTTATGGTCCTCCCGGATGCGGGAAAACATCCCTTGCCGAAGTGATAAAGCATCTTACAAAAAAAGAGTTCAAACATTTTAGCGCTGCAAATCAAGGAGTGGGAGAACTTAAACCTTTAATGGAAGAAGCATCTGAACTTTTCAAAAGGACAGGTAAGCAGACGATCATATTTGTGGATGAAATACATAGATTTAACAAGTCTCAGCAGGATACGCTTTTGCAATCTGTGGAGTCCGGATCTGTGATACTAATCGGTGCGACCACTGAAAATCCAAGTTTTGAGATAAATCCGGCTTTGCTTTCAAGATGCCATGTTTTTGTCTTCAAACCGCTTTCAAAAGACGATGTGAGAAAAATCGTAGAGAAAGCGTTGAAATTCGAAAAGATAACTTTTGATGATCTGTCGATCGATATCATTTCCAATTTAAGTGGCGGAGACGCAAGAATGGCTTTAAATATGGTTCAGGAAGCGATCGAATTCACAAAAAGGCGCGGCGGAGATTCGGTTTCCTCCGATAAAATTGAATCTATCCTGCAAAAGACGGTTCCAAGATACAGAAAGCATGCTGATGAACATTACGATTTTATCTCGGCTCTCCACAAAAGCATGAGAGGAAGCGATCCAGATGCGGCGGTATATTACCTTGCGAAAATGCTTGAGTCCGGTGAGGATCCCCTTTACATAGCAAGAAGGGTTGTGAGATTTGCTTCCGAAGACATCGGCCTTGCAGATCCAAGGGCCTTGAACGTGGCAATAGACGCCTATCAGGCTTCTAACTTCATAGGGATGCCTGAATGTACGACCGCTCTTGCAGAGGCGGTTATATATTGTGCCGTGGCTCCTAAAAGTAATTCCACGTATCTGGCTTATTTAAGCGCTGCCAAAGAAGCGCGTGATAATCCATTTGAAGAGGTTCCTTTGAAAATAAGAAATGCGCCTACCAACCTCATGAAGGAAATGGGATATGCCCAAGGGTACGTGTATCCGCACGATGTTGAAGGTGCGTTCTTGATAGAAAATTATCTTCCCGAAAGACTGAAAGGACATGTGTTTTACACGCCATCGAATAGAGGTCTTGAGTCTAAAATTAAAGAGAAACTTGAAACTTTATGGAAAGGTTTTAAAAAATGGGAGGCAAAAAATTGAAAAAAATACTTTTTTGGTCCATAGTGACGGCAGTTATCGTGGCTATTTACTTCTTTTTAAAAGTCACCTTTTCAGGAAGTCTTGTACTTGATCCTTATCTTATAAATAATTCATTTTTACATGTTAAATGGTATGGTGTTATCATAGGTTCATCTGTTGTGGTGGCATATTTGCTTGTAAGAAATCAACTGCTTAGGGAAGGTGTAAAAGAGGACGAATTTATAATAGCGATGGTCGTGGCAATTCCATTTGCCGTTATAGGAGGAAGGTTATTTTACGTTGCTTTTACATGGAATGAATATTTCAAATATCATATAAACCAAATTTTGGAACCATGGACTGGTGGGATGGCAATCTTTGGAGCCTTGATTGGAATGTTTTTTGGAGGATGGCTTTACCTCAGGCTTAATAAGAATGCATCTTTTAAGTATCTTCAGGCAATGGATGCGCTTGGCATGGTGCTTCCATTCGCGCAAGGTATGGGCAGATGGGGAAATTTTTTCAACCATGAAGCGTACGGTGTGCCGACAAATCTTCCGTGGAAGATGTTTGTTCCACCTATGTATAGAATGCCGGGATACGGGAATTTCGCTTTTTTTACCCCGACTTTCATATATGAAGGAATCGGAGATTTCTTGATCTTTTACATTCTTTACGAATTCACGAAAAAATACAGAATGAAATATGGTCAAACTTTTGCTTTGTATCTTTTGCTTTATCCGACTTTGAGAATTTTCGTTGAATCTTTAAGGCTTGACAGCCTTTGGTTTTACTCTCTTAGAATAGATCAAGTTGTACCTGTGATCTTCATAATATCTGGCGGACTTTTATTCGCATGGATTAAACATAACGGTTTGATGATCAAGGAGGCTTAATTTGTCACTTTACATTTTTGATGGCACCGCTCTTGTCTACAGAGCCTATTACGCGCTTCCACCGCTTTCAACCTCTGATGGTAAACCAACGGGGGCAGTGCTTGGTGTGGCAAAAATGCTTTTGAAATTCATACGAGAGCGTGTAAAGCAAAATGATAGCCTTGTATTTGTGATGGATTCAAAGGTTCACACTTTTAGGCACGTACTTTTTGAGGCTTACAAGGCTAACAGGGCTCCAACTCCTGAAATGATGGTGGATCAATTGCCTTACATAGAAAGATTGATAGAAGGCCTTAAAATACCTCTTTTAAAGGGAACAGGATATGAGGCTGATGATGTTATAGCGACAATCGTTAAAAAATTTTCTCCCACTCTTGACCAAATATACGTTGTGACGGGGGACAAAGACCTGCTTCAACTTGTCGGAGGTAACGTAAGAGTGTTGAGATTTGCTTCTCTTGGCATCTCAGACCTTCTTGAGTACGACGAACAAATGGTGGTTAAAAAATATGGACTTAAACCATCACAAATCGGAGATTATCTTTCTCTTGTTGGAGATGTATCCGATAACATTCCCGGAGTCAAAGGCATAGGTGACAAAAGTGCGGTGGAATTGCTGAGTACCTATGGCACCGTCGAAAATTTGTACGCCCATCTTGATGAACTGCCAAAGAGATATTCAAAGTTACTTATAGATGGAGAATCTAACATGAAACTCTCAAAAGAACTTGTAACTTTGTCTTCAGATGTACCGATATCTGTCGATCTCATGCCTTACAGCGGACCGGATAAGAGAAAACTTTCCGAACTTTTCGACGAACTTCAGTTTAACACTCTTAAAGCAGAATTCGATCTCTATGAAAGGCAGGGTTCAGATTCCAATTACATCACCGTCAATTCAATCGAGACATTCAAAAAAATTTCAGAAGTTTTTTCGAAAAAAGGCATCTTTGCCTTTGATACCGAAACAACATCGCTGGATCCTTTTTCGGCAAAACTCGTTGGCGTTTCTCTCTCGGATGGATCAAACAGTTATTACGTTCCGATTGGCCACAAGAACGGGCAAAATGTAGGTCAAGGATCACTCGAAATTTTAAAATCTTTACTTGAAAATCAAAATCTGAAGATAATAGGACAAAATTTAAAGTACGATCTCGAAGTCATGATCAACCACGGAATAAAATTTGACCCGCACTTTGACACGATGATAGCGGCTTACCTACTGAATCCAAACGAAAGAAGATTCTCTCTTGAAGATCTCGGCATGAGATACCTTAATTATGCGGGCATCTCTTACGATGAAGTCACAAAGGGGAAAAATTTTGAAAATGTCTCGATAGAGGATGCAACAAGATATTCCGCTGAAGACGCGGATATGACTTACAGGCTTTACGATGTTTTGAATAAAAAACTTTACGATCGGGATCTTATAGATCTTTTTTACAAAATAGAAATGCCACTTGTCAAAGTACTTGCGAAAATGGAAATGAACGGTGTTTATGTGGACAGGGAATTCCTTCAAACTCTTTCTCAAGAGTACGATTCGAAGTTGAAAAAGATAGAAGAAAAGATTTACGATCTTGCAGGAGGCATGCCATTCAACATAAACTCACCAAAACAACTTTCGGAGGTACTCTTTTCGAGACTCGGACTTAAACCACGGAAAAAAACTTCAACAAAGGCTTTTTCAACCGATGCCGAAGTGCTTGAAGATATGAAAGATGAACATCCGATTATTTCGATGCTGCTTGATTATAGAAAATATTTCAAATTGAAATCGACATATATAGATGCGCTTCCGAAATTGATAAACTCAAAAACAGGACGGCTTCATACTTCTTTTAATCAAACAGGTACATCGACGGGTAGACTTTCAAGTAGCGAACCTAATTTGCAAAACATTCCGGCGAGAAATGAAGCAGGACTTGAAATAAGAAAAGCCATACGTGCCCAAGAAAATGGCTGGAAAATAGTAAGTGCTGACTATTCTCAAATAGAATTGAGAGTGCTCGCGCACGTGAGCGAAGATCCGGCACTTATAGAGGCTTTTAAAGATGATCAAGACATTCATGCCACTACGGCCTCAAAAATATATGGTGTGGATCAAAACCAGATAACTTCGGACATGCGCAGAATCGGTAAGATGGTCAATTTTGCCATAACTTACGGGATAAGTGCTTATGGACTTGCCAGAAGACTTGAAATACCCACACAGAGTGCCGATGAAATCATAAAACATTATTTCGCAAACTACCCGCAGGTTAAAGCGTACCTTGATAACACCATCGATTTTGCCATGAAAAACGGATATGTCGAAACGATCTTTGGAAGAAAAAGAGACATTCCGGAATTGAAAAGTTCCAACAGGAACATCGTTGAGGAAGGAAAAAGAATGGCGATAAATGCGCCCATTCAGGGAAGTGCCGCGGACATAATAAAACTTGCGATGATAAACATAGACAAAAAGATAGAGAAAATGAGATCGATGATGATCCTTCAGGTGCATGATGAACTCGTTTTTGAGGTTCCGCAGGCAGAGATCGATGCGATAGAGCAAATCATCAAAGAATCGATGGAAAATGCTTTTAACATGAAGGTGCCACTTAAGGTGGAAATTGAGGTTGGGGAAAGTTGGTGATAAAATGTACAAGAAGATTTTAATTGCCGTTGACGGATCGGAAATTTCAAAAGTTGTTTTTGAAAGGGGAATCGAGATATCCAAAAGAGAAGGTTCGCAGGCGGCCGTCATAGCGGTTGTGGATACCACGACTATGTACAATTTCGCCGCTGCGAGTGAGATGAATCCGTCATTTTTGAACGTTCAAGCGCAAGTTTTAAGAGATCAGGAAATGGCCATGAGAAAGTTCATATCAAGTTTAAAAGAATATTGCGATTATGGATTTGAAGAAGAGGTAAGGACGGGAATTCCAAACAAAGAAATAATCGCTTACGCCGAAAAATGGAAAGCAGATTTACTTGTTGTGGGAAGTTACGGAAAGGGCGGATGGGTCTCTGAATTTCTTTTTGGAACGACGGCAGAAAAACTTATAAGGACTGCAAAAACAGATGTACTCGTCGTAAAATGCAAGGGAGAAAAGGAATGAAAATTTTTTTCAAAACGTATGGATGTCAGATGAACGTTCACGATACCGAAGTAATGAAAGGATTGCTTGTAAATTCAGGCCATACGATTGTCACGGAACTAAAAACGGCAGATCTTGTCGTGATTAACACCTGTGCCGTAAGAGAAAAATCCGAAAACAAAGTTTACAGTTTGATAGGAAGGCTTAAAAAAGGTGGATACAAAGTTGGAATAACCGGATGTGTCGCACAGGCCATGTCCGATAAATTGAAAAATTACGATGTTGAATTTATAATAGGGACAAGGGCAATAACATCTATAACTGAAGCGGTTGAGGGAACAAAAAAAATTGACCTCGAAGATCATATATGCGAAGTAAATGCCGCGACACCGGCTTTGAGAAGCCAGAAAAAACATGCATGGGTAAATATAATAGCCGGATGCGACAAATTTTGCACTTATTGCATCGTTCCTTACACAAGAGGGAGAGAACTTTCAAGGCCTCTCGAAGATATAGTTGATGAAGTTAAGTTACTTGCGTTGCAAGGATACAACCAAGTGACATTTTTAGGCCAGAACGTTGATTCTTATGGAAAAGATATGGATAACATGTCTCTTGCCAAATTGCTTGAAATTTCTCAGCGAATAGAAGGTATGGAAAGATTTTGGTTTTTAACCTCGTATCCTTCAGATATAACCACCGAATTGATCGATACCGTGGCAAAATATCCCAAACTTTCAAAAAATTTCCACATTCCCGCTCAATCCGGCAGCGATAGAATACTTAAAAAAATGAACAGAAGATACAGCCAATCTGAATACTTGGAACTTGTAAATGAAATAAGATCAAAAGTCGAGAACTCCACAATAGGCGGTGACATAATAGTCGGCTTTCCGACAGAAACAGATGAAGATTTTGAAGAAACTTTATCTCTTGTTAAGGCCGCAAGATACATTCGATTGAATGTGGCTCCGTATTCGCCGAGGTTTGGAACCGTCGCTTCAAAATTTTATCCTGACGATGTGCCTTATGAGGTGAAAAAAATCAGAATTGCAAAGTTAACATCGCTTCAACATGATATAGAAAAATCACTTAACGAAAAGATCATAGGGCAGGAAGTTGAAATCATGATAGAAGGTAATTCTGCCGACAGATCTTACGGAAGAACGATCGACAACAGAATGGTCTTTGTAGACGATAAAATACCCGAAGGTGAAATTTTAAAAGTTAGGTTAACCGCTTTTAAATCCGGTACACTTTACGGCCAGATCGGGAAGGTGTCGGTCTTTGCCAAATGATCTAACTCCAATGATGGTACAATATACTAACCTTAAAGCACAATATCCGGACTGTGTGTTACTTTTCAGGCTCGGCGATTTTTATGAGACTTTTGACGATGATGCCCGATACGTGTCAAAAGTGCTGGGGCTTGTTTTGACGCATCGGAGCGATCATCCAATGGCCGGTATTCCTTATCATGCGCTTAATCTATATCTGAAAAAACTCATAGAAAATGGTAACAAAGTTGCAATTTGCGATCAATTAGAGGATCCGGCACTGGCTAAAGGAATTGTCAAAAGAGACGTTACGAGAGTTGTAACGCCTGGTACAATAATAGAAGACGATGTACTTACGGTGGCAAACAACTACATCGCTTCCTATCACAAAGGCGTAACTGCGCTTATCGATATATCCACGGGTGATTTCTTCGTTGATCCTTCTGAAGAAGCGATAGAAAAGTACAATCCCAAACATATCATACATCAAGGAGATCTGAAGACGATCAACGGTATTTTCACTGAAAGAGTTGAAGATTGGTACTTTGACTCTAAAAATGCCGATAACGTGCTTAAAGATCAATTCGGTGTCGAAGATATTTCTTTTCTTGAACTTACAAAAGAAGAAAAAACTGTCGCGGCAGCCATTCTCAAGTATCTTCAAATAACTCAAAAAAGATCGCTTGACAACGTGAAAAGGCCCGTTAAGTTGAGAAGAAAAGACAGAATTTTTCTCGATACTCTTACCATCTCAAATCTTGAAATAACAAAATCCACAGGTTTATCGCTTTACTCTCATATGAATAGAACCGTTACGAGTATGGGTCAAAGAATTTTAAGACGGGAGATCATCTCCCCTCTTGCGGATCAGATGCAGATAGAAAAAAGGCTTGATCTTGTTGAATTCCTAACGCTTCATCTTACCGAACTCGAATCTTTGAGAAAGACTCTATCGAGAATACGGGACATTGAAAGGATAATTTCAAGGATGACTTACGCTGCTGCCACTCCATCTGATGCGGTAGCCTTAAGAGAAAGCATCGAATCTTTTCATGATATCGATAAATGGATAAAGGGAAATTCGATCTTCTCGGATTATTTTCTCGATCCTGTCGATGATCTTTTCTCTCTTTTGAAAAGCGCAATTGCAGAAGATCCTCAAGGCGATGTTGGAAGTGGTAAAGTTATAGCCGATGGATTTTCGAAAGCCCTTGACGAGGCAAGGTCTATCCTTTACGATATCGACGGATACATAAAGAAATATGAAGAAAAAGAAAGAAAAAAGATAGGAAATAAGGTTAAAATTGGCTACAGTTCTGTTTTTGGCTATTACATAGAAATTTCGAAAGGATACAAAGGAGAAATTCCTCCGGAATATGTCAGAAAACAAACACTTGTCAATGCCGAGCGTTATACGACGCCTGAACTCAGCGAGATGGAAAAACATGTTCTTCAAGCAAATGAAGATGTGACAAGTCTCGAAATAGAATGCTTTGAAAAGATACGTAACGCGGTACTCAAAGATAAAGATAAAATCCTTGAAAATGCCTCTAAGATAGCATTCATTGATATGATCTCTGCCTTTGCATGGATGGCCGTTCAGGAGAATTACGTTAGGCCTTCATTTGGTTCAAGTGTTAAAATAAAAGATGGACGTCATCCAATCGTCGAGAAAATGGTAAATGAATTCATTTCAAATGATCTTGATATGGATGAAGAAAAACATTTTGTTGTCCTAACAGGTCCTAACATGTCTGGAAAATCGACCTTTATCCGTCAGATAGCGCTTATCGCGATCATGGGGCAAATGGGTGCTTTTGTGCCTGCGCGAAGCGCTCAATTGAAGATTTTTGATAGGATTTTCACGAGAATAGGTGCAAGAGATGATATCACGTCAAACAAAAGCACTTTTTTAGTTGAAATGTCAGAAGTTTCTACCATATTGAACTTTGCGACAAAAGATTCTTTGGTGATTTTGGACGAAATAGGTCGCGGGACGAGCACCTTCGATGGTTTAAGCATAGCGTGGGCCGTTTCAGAATATATTTCTCAGAAAGTAGGTGCTTTTACCATTTTCGCAACTCATTACAACGAACTTTCAGAACTCGAAAAGATATATTCAAATATTTACAATTTAACGATAAAGGTCTTAGAAAAAGATAAAAATGTGCTTTTCCTGCACAAAGTGATATATGGGACGGCTGATAAAAGTTACGGAATAGAAGTTGCAAAAATTGCCGGAATTCCGGCTGAGATTGTCGAAAGGGCGTATCAAGTTGCAGAGGCAATATCATCGGCGAGCCATATAGAAAAAGGTGTAAGATTTTTGACATCGGGAGAAGTTGAAAGTATCAAAAAAAAGATCAAAAGCGTGAATGAAGATCAAATAGGTCTTTTCGAAAATAGAGGAGGATTAAAATGAAAAGGATAGCAGTTATGACAAGTGGTGGAGATGCACCGGGAATGAATGCAGCCATCAGAGCAGTTGTTAGGTATGGTGTAAGCAAAGGACTTGAGGTTTACGGGATAATGAGAGGATACGCAGGCCTTCTCGAGGACGACATGAAAGTGCTTAATTTTTCAGATGTTGGAGGAATAATGGAAAGAGGAGGCACCATCCTCAGAACCGCAAGATGCCAGGAATTCAAGGTTGACAAAGGACGCCAGGAAGCCTACAAGATTCTTAAAGATCATGAAATAAAAGGACTTATCGTGATAGGTGGCGATGGAAGTTTAAATGGTGCCGCGCTTGTTGCGGCTGAAAGTGATATCAAAGTCATTGGATTACCGGGCAGCATAGACAACGATATATCCGAGACTGACATGTGCATAGGGGTTGACACGTGTTTGAACACGGTCGTCGAAAACATTCAAAAACTCAAAGATACGGCTTCTTCTCATGAAAGGGCGTTCATAGTCGAAACGATGGGAAGAGATTGTGGATACATAGCCCTTATTTCGGGTTTGACAACCGGAGCCGAGGCAATACTCATACCAGAAGTTAAGGTTGATTATCAAGCGCTTGGGGATAAATTGCTTGCCGGAAGAAAACGCGGAAAGATAAATTCCATCGTCGTTGTTGCGGAAGGAGCGGCAAGTGCTTACACCGTCGCTCGTCATCTCGAAAACAGAACCGGATACGAAACGCGTGTGACCATTCTCGGTCATATTCAAAGAGGAGGTTCTCCTTCCGTTGCAGACAGACTACTGGCCTCCCGCATGGGATCGGCCGCAGTTCAAGCCTTCATAGATGGCCAATCAAATGTCATGATAGGAATTCAAGGGAACAACATCGTTTCTGTCGATCTCAACAGGGCGCTCCAAAAGAAAAAAGAACTTGATTTGAGTCTTTACGATCTTGCGAACACTTTATCCTAAGGAGATCTTTAAAATGAGGAAAACAAAAATAGTTTGTACCATAGGACCTGTGACTTTAAAAAAAGAAATGTTGGAATCTCTTGTGAGAACGGGGATGAATGTGGCAAGACTGAATATGTCTCACGGAACGCACGAAGAGAAAGCGCAAACCGTTCAAGACATAAGAGAAATAAGAAAAAGACTTGGCCTTCCTGTTGCAATTCTTATGGATATAGAAGGGCCAAAGTTGAGAACTGGAAAATTAAAGACAGAATACGTTGATCTCAAAAAAGGTTCTAAACTCGTTTTAACCGTCGATGATGTGCTCGGCGATGAGAACAAAATTTCCGTAAGTTATCTCGGACTTCCGAAAGATGTAAAATCTGGCGATACGATCTTTTTAAACGATGGACTCATAAATCTAAAAGTCTTATCTTCAACAGACAAAGAAATCGTCACAGAAGTTGTAAACGGTGGAAAAATAACCCACAACAGGGGAATAAACGTGCCGGGAGTCGATCTTGGAGTACCAACGCTTACCGAAAAAGATTTAAACGATATAGAACTTATATCACAGTTAAAACCCGAATACGTTGCTTTGTCCTTTGTCAGAAAGCCAAAGGATGTGTCGGATTTACGCCAAATCTTTAAAGAAAAAGGATTCGAAGATGCACGTATAATTTCAAAAATAGAAACCAAACAGGCTCTCGATAATCTTGAATCAATTTTAGATGTTTCGGATGGTGCAATGGTTGCCAGAGGCGATCTCGGTGCCGAAATAGCCTCGGAAGACCTACCGATAGCACAAAAAAGCATCATAAGACTTTGTAACGAACGTGCCATACCGGTTATAACCGCAACTCAGATGCTCGAATCGATGGTCACAAATCCAAGACCTACTCGTGCCGAGATCACGGATATAGCAAATGCCGTTTTAGACGGAACAGACGCGGTTATGCTTTCAGAGGAAACAACGATAGGAAGTTATCCGATTCAAGCGGTACAGTTCATGGATAAGATAACGAGAAAGGCCGAAAAATATCTTGATATATCTGAAAACATAAGGGCATCAGCCATTAAGAAAAGTCAAAATGTAAGCGATGCGATAGCCTATTCGGCCTGGCATTTGAGCATAGAGGTGGGTACTTCTATCATAATAGCATCGACATTTTCAGGATATACGGCAAGACATGTGTCAAAGTTTCGACCGTCAGCAGTTATCTTTGCCCCTACCCCGAAGGAAACTTCGTACCATCAAATGGCGCTCGTGTGGGGTGTTGTCCCAACTGTCATAGATAGGGTTGAATCCACGGATGAGATGATAGAAAATTCTATAAAAGAACTTCTTGGAATGGGTCTTGCCAATCCCGGTGAAAATGTGATCATAACGGCCGGAATTCCTTGGGGTTTTTCCGGGACGACAAACCTTATTCAAATTCACAAAATTTAAGGAGGTGTCATCGATGGAAACTGGTGCTGAAAAAATATTATGGAATCTTGGAGATATTTACAAATCGTCGGAAGAAGTTAAAAAAGATGCCGAGAAACTGCTTGAAGAAAGCAGGCAATTTCACGAAAGGTATTCAAATACAGATCAGATTTTTCACGATTCAAATTCAGCGAAGGCTTCCATCGAAGCATTTTCTGATCTTTACGATCGCTTTGGAAAGATTTCCGAATATGTTCAACTTAAATTTGCAGAAAATACCATTTCCGATGAAGTGAAAAAACTCATGTCATGGTTCGAGAACGTTGAAACAGAATTTCAGTCTAACCTCGTCTTTTTTGGCATAGCGATATCGAAGATGCCCGATGATGTTTTCAACCGGATCATTCCGTCAGTTGAAAAATACAGACATTTCATCGAATCTTCCCGAAGATTCAAAGATCATGTTTTTTCGGAAAAAGAAGAACAAATCATAGTGCATAAAAATGTAACGGGCAGCGATGCGTTTATCAAATTTTACACTCAACTCGTATCAACTTACAAATTCAAAGTCAAGACAGACGGAAAAGCACAAACTTTGAATGGCAGTCAACTTCGATCGCTTCGAATGCATCCTGATTCAAAGGTAAGAGAAATGGCAAGCGTAAAATTGTTTAAAAGATATAAAAAAAATGCGCTTGAAATAGAAAGTGCTTACAACGCTGTGGCAAAAGATTACGATACAGAGGCATTTTTAAGAGGATATTCTACTCCGAACAGCATGAGAAATCTTGATAACGAGGTTAATGATTCAGTCGTTGACACGCTTGTAGATGTAACGACAGATAACAACATTCTCGTTAATAGGTACTACAAAGTGAAAAACAAGTTGATGGGATTCAAAATGAAACTAAGCGATATATATGCACCGGTGGGAAATGTTCAAAAAACTTTTTCATGGAAAGAGGCAAAAGAGATCGTAAGAAAGGCTTTTTACGGTTTCGACGATAAATTCGGAAGGATAGCCGATGATTTTTTCGATAAAAACTGGATTCATGCTGCTCCTCTGCCTGCCAAAGAAGGTGGAGCATTTTGCGCTTATTCGACACCATCTGTCCATCCTTACGTGCTTTTAACCTTTACCGGCCAAATAAAAGATGTCATAACGCTCGGTCACGAACTCGGTCATGGCGTTCATGGTGTGCTTTCTTCAAAACAAAATATTCTTCAATATCATACACCTCTTACGATGGCAGAAACATCTTCTACTTTTGCCGAAATGCTTTTGATGGATTATTTTCTTGAGACACTTCCCCAAAAAGAAACAGTACCATTTGTTGCATCCAAACTTGAGGATCTGTTTGCAACCATGAACAGACAAAACATGTTTACCAGATTTGAAAGACGCGCGCATGAAAAAATATCTAAAGACGGATCCACCTTCGATGAACTTTCGAATATTTATGATGAAGAACTTCATACCATGTTTGGGGATGCTGTTGAATACAATCCAGAATTCAGATGGGAATGGTCTTCGGTTCCTCATTTCTTTCATACGCCTTTTTATTGCTATGCTTACGATTTTGCCCAGTTGCTTGTCATATCTTTGTATGCCAGATACAAGGCGGGTATGACTGATTTTAAAAAAAGATATATCGACCTGCTTTCGGCAGGAGGTTCTGATAGTCCGGAAAAACTTTTAGCACCTTTCGGAGTAAAACTTTCAGATCCGAAATTCTGGCAAAGCGGCTTCGATTACATCGAGGAAAATCTTGTTAAAAGATTGGAAAGTGAAGTAAAATGAAAATCCTTGTCGCCCAGTCCGGCGGGCCGACGGCCGTGATAAACGCCTCACTTTCAGGCGTGATTAAAAGGGCTAAAATGCACAAACATGAGATAATCGGAGGCCTTTACGGCATAGAAGGAATTTTGGAATCAAGGTTGATTGACCTTAAAATGCGAAATGAAGAGATGCGTCTTTTGGGAAAAACTCCCGGATCGTACCTTGGATCGTGCAGATATAATCTTCCAGAACCACCAAATCAGATCTACGATCGTTTTTTCGATGTCATCAATGCCAACAAAATAGATGCCTTTCTTTACATAGGTGGCAATGATTCCATGGATTCCGTTGCAAAGATATCCATGGAGGCAAAAAGAAGAAAATTGCCGCTTCTTACAGGCGGCATACCCAAAACCATAGATAACGATCTCGTTCAAACGGATCACTGTCCTGGTTTTCCGAGTGCGGCGAAATTTTTAAACGTCATTGCATCTGAATTTGTTATAGATTCAAATTCGTATTCAAAGGTATCCATATGCGTTATGGAGATAATGGGAAGAGATTCTGGATGGCTTACTGCATCTGTTAAACTTTCTGAAGAGATCGTCGATGGTTTGAATGTGATAACTTATATACCAGAAAAAGCAGTGACCGAAAAACAAATCCTTGATGAGGTTTCAACAAAAAAAGGTATGGTGCTTGTTGCCGTTTCTGAAGGCATAAAAAACACGGACGGAAAATATTTTTCGAGCATCGAAATCAAAGATGCCTTCGGCCACCCAAAATTGGGCGGGGCAGGCGAAAGAGTTGCCAACATAATCGAAAAAATAGGTAAAGTCAAATTTGTGAATCCATCTTTTCTTCAAAGATCGGCATCTCATCTCGTTTCCGAAGTTGATGTCAAAGAGGCTGTAATGGTAGGAATGGATGCTGTCGATGCTCTTGAGAAGGGTAAAAATGCATTTTTCGTGTCAATCGAAAGAAATGATGGAAATGCTTATTCTTCGAAGACCAGGATCATTTCGATCGAAGGAATCGGAAATAAGATAAAAACCATGCCGGCAGATTTTGACGATCTAAAGTTAAAAGCATATGTAAGACCTTTAATTGGAAAGATGCCAAAATACGCAAGGAGAAAAATTTGAGCATCATACACTTCTTTTTAAATTCCTTAAGTAATTTTTCAATATGGGCAATAAATTCAGCCGGATATTTCGGTATATTGTTCACGATGATCTTGGAAGGCTTTTCCATTCCCATACCAAGTGAAATAATACTTCCTCTTGGCGGGTATATCGCTTCCAAAGGAACTCTCAACGTGCTCGGTGTCGTGATGATGGGATCAATCGGAGGCACAATCGGATCGATTGCGTTGTATTATGTTTCGATGATTTTCGGAAGAAACTTCATAAAACGGTGGGGAAAGTATGTTTTGATCTCCGAAAAACATCTTGATGCTATGGGAGATTGGTTTAACAAGTACGGTAATTTTACAGTTTTCACAACAAGATTGCTTCCGGTTGTAAGAGGTCTTGTCGCGATTCCTGCAGGGATTGCAAAAATGAACATCTGGAGTTACACCCTTTACACTTTTTTGGGAAGCCTTGTATGGTCACTCATCCTGACCTATTTCGGTTTTCAACTTGGACTCTCTGGCGTTAGCATGGATATAATATGGATCGTTGTCTTTATCCTCGTTGGGGTTACCTTTGGGATTTATTTTGGTTACAAGTTTTTGAAAAAACACGTAAGGCTTTTCACGATATTTGTGAACTTTGTTTTATGGTCATTTTTAGCCTTTTTCGTTTTTTTTGCACTTTACGAGGCTTATTTCCCTGTGAAAGTTCACGATCTTAACTACACGAATATCACCAAAGTTCAGCAAATAAAAGGTGATTTTTCATTTTACGCTGTCGGAAACACGTTTTACAACGTTGAATTCTTCGATGCGTTTGCATCTGCAATGGCAACGTCAAACTCAAAAAGTTTTATCGTTGACCTTGGAAATATGGTTTACTCCGGAGATCTTTCGAAATATAAAATATTACTTAACGATCTTAAAAAAATAAAGATGCCATTTTTGGCCGTACCGGGGCCAAAAGAATTTTCAGATGGCGGTTATGCCAATTTTTATTCGATATTCGGAAGTTATGAATACACATTTCATGTTGGAAACACATTTTTTGTAACTTTGAATGTTGCAGACGATAAATTAAATCAATCGCAACTCGATTGGTTGTCAGACAGATTATCGAAGGCATCAACATACGTTCACAAAATAGTTTTCATGCATTTCCCATCTTCTTGGATGGGGAAAAGCGGTACAAGATTAGACGAGAAGACCTCGCAAAATTTCGAACAAATACTGAAAAACAACAAAGTCGATCTTGTCGTATCGACTGGGAGAACGAAAGGATATTTCAATTCTCCGATTCCAAATATTGAGATTGGTGGCAGAAGATACGCGATGATAAGTGTAAATGGCAGTTCAATTTCGGTAATTCAGGATGAATTGCCATCTTTGAAATCCAATTTCAATCAAGCCATGCAGAATCTGTCCGCTTACATTTACACTTTTTTGGTTATGGAATGGCCAATCATCGGCATAATAGCCATAGCAATTCTTATTTTCTGGTTTTTGTGGAAGAAATACAAAATAACCGTTAAAATTGAGAAAAAATAAAAAAGTGTCGAGGTGTTTTTGTGAAAAATTTTGACTTGACAATTCTTACCACGACTGATATCCACGGCTACATATTTCCAATAGACTATGCGACAAAACGTCCCATTGATTATGGATTGGCAAGGATTTCCACCGTGATAAGAAATGTCAGAATGACGGAAAATCACGTACTTTACCTTGATGACGGAGATTCTATTCAGGGATCTCCTTTGGAATACTATCATGGAAATGTAGATAACTCAAAATCAGATCCGACGATAAAAGCGCTTAATTATCTCAAGTGCGATGCCATGACCATAGGAAATCACGAATTCAATTTTGGAAGGAAAGTACTTGAAAAAGCCATTTCTGAAGCGGCATTTCCAATCACCTCTGCAAATATAGTTTACAGGGCAACCGGAAAACCGGCATTTGGAAAAGGTTACGTGATTTTCGATTTTGATGAAGGTCCTAAAGTGGCCTATTTGTGCCTTACAACGAAATACATACCATTTTGGGAGGATCCAGAATACATAGAAGATATAGATTTTTTAGACCCCATTGAAACTGCCGAAGTTTACATCCGTGATTTGAAAAATTTGGGGATAGACGTGATAATAGTGGGATATCACGGAGGATTTGAAAAAGATCCTGACAGTGGAGAGATCATATCAGAACCGACCGGTGAAAACCAAGGATACGAGATGGCGAATACTTTGGAAGGAGTCTCCGCTTACATCTTCGGACATCAACATAAGTCTTTTGCCACAAAAATAAAAGATATCCCTGTCATAATGGCTTCATCTTGGGGAAAGGCTTTGGGAAAGATAGATTTGAAATTATCATTCGATGATAAATGGACCGTGCAATCGAGCGAAGTTAAACTTTTAAAGCCAGATCTTTTATCTGACAAAGAAATGATTAAAATGGAAAAACCGTATCAAATTACCGTCCAAAAATGGCTTGATGAACCAATCGGAGAGGCGGCAGGAGATTTTTGTATACCTGATGTGATGTACGCACGAACCCATGAAACCGCACTTTTGAATCTTATAAACGATGTTCAACTTCATTATTCGGGTGCCCAAATATCCGCAACCGCAATTTTTTCTTCCGAAATTCGCGGCTGGGAAAAAGGAACGATAAGAAGAAGAGATGTTATGGGAGTGTATATCTTTTCAAATACCCTTAAAGTGTTTAGCCTAAAAGGTGTTGATATAAAAAATATGATCGAACATTCGGCCTCTTATTTTGATCTTAAAGACGGAAGAGTCGTTTCTTCAGGAGACCTTGCAGGATACAAATACAACATATTTAAAGGAATTTCTTACACGATGGATTTGACAAAGGAAAAAGGCAAAAGAGTTGTAAAACTCGAAATAAATGGAAGTACTCTCGATGAAAATGCAGAATACACAATAGCCGTAAACAGTTATCAGGCCGGAGGAAACGGGGGATACACTATGTTTCTTGACAAAAAGCCTATAAAAGAGATCAAGGTTCAGATTGCCGATCTTATCGTCGAATATATACAAAACATGAGAATAATCGAACCCAAAATCGAGGGCAGTTGGAATGTAGTATACTGATTTATACCCCGCTTAAAGTAAATGAGTTAATTATAAAAGGGATTAAAGGTACGTTGATTTTTATCGCTTTGGTGTTAAAATATGATCGTGGTTTGAGAGAACCAATTTCATTTGGGAGGCAAGGTAAATGAAAGGTACTGTTAAGTGGTTCGATGCCAAGAAAGGCTATGGTTTCATAACGATGGAAGATGGAAATGACATCTTCGTGCACTACTCGGCTATCAAAATGGATGGTTACAAGAGTCTAAAAGAAAATCAAGCAGTCGTCTTTGACATCACAGAAGGGCCAAAAGGTAAACAGGCATCGAATGTAAGATCGGCTTGAATCCAACAAAATTATCTGAAGCCCGATTAAAGATCGGGCTTTTTTGATGAAAGGAGAAGGTATGAAAATAATAGACATAAGAAGTGATACCGTTACATTACCAACCCCTAAAATGAGAGAAGCCATGTTCAAGGCCGAGGTCGGAGATGATGTTTACGGAGATGATCCGACTGTAATTGAACTTGAAAGATTGGCAGCCGAAAAGGTGGGAAAAGAAGCGGCCATTTTCGTTCCATCTGGAACTTTTGGAAATGAACTTGCCCTTCTTACTCACACCTTGCGCGGAGACGAGGTAATAGTCGACGATTATTCGCACATAATGATCCATGAAGCAGGCGCATCGGCCGTCATAGCCGGAGTTCAACTTAGAACATTCAGATCTACAAACGGTCATCCCGATCCTGACGAGATAGAAAGTCTTATAAGAGAAAAGAACATTCATTTCCCAAGGACAGGACTTATTTGTTTGGAAAATGCCCATGGTATGGGAACGGTAACAGATGTTGAAACGATGATGCGAATTCATGAAATAGCCAATTCTCACGGAATACCGGTTCACCTCGATGGGGCGCGAATTTTCAACGCGGCGTGTGCGCTTGGTGTTGACGCGAAAGAAATTGCAAAAAACACAGATAGCGTCATGTTTTGTCTTTCGAAAGGGCTTGCCGCGCCAATAGGATCTATGCTTGCAGGAACAAAGGAATTCGTTGAAAAAGCAAGGAAGGGAAGAAAATTGATGGGTGGCGGCATGAGGCAGGCTGGAATAATCGCCGCTGCAGGTATAGTTGCGCTTAAAGATATGATACCCAGGTTGTGCGAAGATCATGAAAATGCGCGTTTGCTCGCTGAAGGTCTTGAATCTTTGAACGAAATAGAAGTTTTTAAAAACAGGCTTGATATAAACATGGTGTTTTTCAGATTCAAAAATCATTTAAACGACGGTGATTTTGTTTCTTACATGTTGAAACAGAGTATCAAGATAAATTCAGTTGAAAACGGTGAATACAGATTTGTCACGAACAAAGATGTATCAAGATCAGATGTCATGTACGTCATCGAACGGGTGAAAACATATTTCAACCAAATTTGATCCGACACGATAACATAAAATGTCATACTTTTTCAGAATCTGATTGCTTCGGTGTAAGGGTACTTCAGTTTAAAAATCGAATTTCTACTCATCTTAGCGGAAGGCAGGATGCCTCAATTGGTGAGAAGTGATGTGTGAAGAGTGAACAGTAAAAGACTCTGTCAATCGGAGATTACGCGTCACGCGTTACGAACCATCTCTAATGTCTAAACTCTAATCTCTTTTCTACGTGCTACGAGCCACATGCTATCTGCCGTTGTAGGCACCTGCCTGAGTTTAGATTCGGAATTTAAAAGTAGTTTAGGATATAATACAATTGTATATTTAGTTCACTTTAAAAGCCGAATGTTTATTTACCGTAGCGGAGGGCAGGATGCCTCAATTGGTGAGAAGTGACGTGTGAAGAGTGAACAGTAAAAGACTCTTTCAATCGCAGATTACGCGTCACGCGTTACGAACCATCTCTAATGTCTAAACTCTAATCTCTTTTCTACGTGCTACGAGCCACATGCTATCTGCCGTTGTAGGTACCTGCCGCAGCGATGATTCGGAATTTAAAGTTGGCTCAGTATAAATTCAATCAAGTTTCAAGGGGATAGAATTTTGAATGAGTTAAGAAGACTTTTTGTATCTTTTGGCTTTCAAGGAGCAGCTTTCGGAGCAATAGGCGTTATTATAAGCCTTTTTGTCGTGATAGGGTTGGGAGGAAATGTCGCCAGCGGAAGTGTCGCTTCTGCATTTTACGCTCTCGGAAATTTGTTCGGTTCCATGATGATCGGTGTTATCCTCGACAAGTACCAACGCTTTTTTGAAGTCGTTTTCGTAAGTGCACTTGCGGATGCAGTTGTGACGGTGTTGATGGCAATAGTTGCGAATATATATTTTTATTACGTTTTTGCATTGGTACTTGGTATCTTTGCCGCTATGATGGGCCCTGCCATAACGGTATATTTGAACAAAAAATTCGATGAAAACCTTTACCGAAAAAGAATAAATACCATGAACCTTTTTAACAGCGTTGGCGTTACGATAGGTACGTTCATAGGAGGTTTTTGGCTTTCTTACTTTCCGTTTATAACGCAAAGTGCCCAAAAGATGAGATTTGTATTCATAATATCATCTTTGTTGTTAATCGTATCGACCATTCTATCTTCGGGATATATAAAAAAGCAAGAGTTTTTGAGAACTTTCAAAACCAAGAAATTTTTCCCAAACATGCATTCTCTTGCCGATCACCTCGCCGCGATACCCCATAACGTCTTTTTTTCCTTTAACTTAAGGGGGTTTAAGGTTGAAACGGGAAGATACATGATAAGTATATTCATGATCTTTTTCGGTGCAAATATGATTTTTTCGATATTCTCGATATACTTAAATGAGGTTTTAAGGATAAGCAGCGGCACGATTTTCATGATATACGGTTTAAACAACATTCTCACCAATACGGCATATTTTTTGACAAACAAAATTGCAAACAAAGTCAAAGACTCAATTCTTGTAAGGACTGCACTTTGGACAAGGGTTGTCTTGTTTTCTTCAATAGCGATTTCCGGATACATTATCCCAATCGGAATTTGGATCACGATCGTTGCGTTCTTGATAATTGGATTTACATGGCCTTTCTTTTACATACCTACCACGGTGCACGTTACAAATCTTGCACTTCCAACAGATCGCGGCCGCATAATAGGACTATTCAACGTTGTCATAAATTTTGCTGTAATAGTGGCTTCTTTCATTTCCGGATACATAGCGCTTGAATTTGGATATGTAACCTCTTTTGTGGTTGGAATAATAGTTCTATTTTTGGGAGAAAGATTTATACATAGATTGAACACGGCAATGCCTATTTCAAAAGAAAAAATCGAAGAGATGTCGAACGATGGAAAGGGCGATAAATCGCAAAGCAATTTGGCCGCTCAAGAAAAATTATGATATACTTGATCAAATTTACATGAGTAAGTATAGTATACATTGAAAGATCATTTGTGATGGTTCTGTTTTGAAGGGAGGGAGTGGTCTAACGGCCACGATTTTTTTGGATAAGTTTTATTTGCCTCAAGAAAGCGAGAAAAAATGGTACAAAAAATGGGAAGAAAATGGATTTTTTGCTCCGCATCCGGGGAACGGAAAATTTTCCATGGTCATCCCGCCACCGAACATAACCAATGTACTTCATGTCGGTCATGCACTTAACATAGTACTCCAAGACGTTGTGACAAGATATCAAAGAATGAAAGGCAAGGAAACCTTGTGGGTGCCGGGAGAAGATCATGCGGGTATTGCAACTCAGAATATAATCGTAAAAAAACTTGCCTCGGAGGGAAAAACAAAAGAAGAAATGGGTTACGATGAATTTCTTGAAACAACGTGGGAATGGGCCCGAGAATATAAAGATAAGATAAAAAATCAGGTTAAATCAATGGGTGCTTCCTGTGACTGGTCGAGAGAAAGATTTACGCTTGACGAAGGACTGAGCAAGGCCGTAAGAAAAGTGTTCGTCTCTCTTTACAAAAAAGGGCTTATATATAAAGGTAAATACATGATAAATTGGTGCCCGAGTTGCGGCACCGTTCTGTCTAACGAAGAAATAGAATATGAAAACGAACATTCGGAAATTTATTATATAAATTATCCACTCGAATCTGGTGGGAACGTTGTTATTGCAACGACAAGACCGGAGACGATGCTGGGTGACACGGCAATCGCTGTTAATCCAAAAGATGAAAGGTATAAAGATATCATCGGAAAAAATGCTGTTCTTCCGCTTGTCGGTCGTGTTATTCCCGTGATATCGGACGATTACGTGGATATGACCTTCGGTACAGGTGCTTTGAAAGTTACTCCGGCACATGATCCAAATGATTTCGAAATTGGTAAAAAACATAAACTTGAAGCAATAGAGATACTTGATGACGAGGCAAAAATATCTTTTGACGGACCATACAAAGGATTGAGTAGAGAAAAAGCCAGAAAAGCAATTGTTTCCGATCTTAAAAACGGCGGATATCTCGTTAAAGTTGAAAAATACGATCATTCCGTCGGACATTGTTACAGATGCCATACTTCGGTTGAACCTAAAATATCCGATCAGTGGTTTGTCAGCATGAAATCTCTTGCCGAACCCGCAATACGTGCGGTTAAAGAAGAAAAGGTTAAATTTCACCCTGAACGGTGGGAAAAGGTCTATTTGAACTGGATGGAAGATATTCACGATTGGTGCATATCGAGGCAACTTTGGTGGGGACACAGAATTCCTGTTTGGTATTGCGATGATTGCGGTCATCTTACCGTATCCGAAACTGATCCTGAAAAATGCGAATTTTGCGGTTCTACCCATATACATCAAGATACCGATGTGCTTGACACATGGTTTTCTTCGGCACTATGGCCATTTTCGACTCTTGGCTGGCCCGAAGAAACAGAGGATCTCAAAAAATTTTATCCCACCGATTTACTTGTAACGGGTTTTGACATAATCTTTTTCTGGGTTGCAAGAATGATAGTCATGGGAATTGAATTCATGGATGAAGTTCCATTTCACGATGTTTACATTCACCAACTTGTTCGTGACAAATTTGGAAAGAAGATGTCAAAATCTCTCGGAAATGGAATAGATCCAAATGAAGTTATACAGAAATACGGCGCAGATGCGATGAGAATGACACTTGCAATGCTTGCGGCTCAGGGCAGAGATATAAATCTTGACGAACGTGCCTTTGAATCTTACATGCATTTTGCCAATAAAATATGGAATGCAAGTCATTTCGTTGAGATGAACACACAAAATGTAAAAATTGAGCATTTTCAGGGTTTAACGATGGCTGATAGATGGATTTTATCAAGACTTAACATGGTCATAAAAGACGTCACAACTGCCCTTGAATCCTATGACTACAACATAGCAGCCCATGGAATTTACGATTTCTTCTGGGGCGATTTCTGTGATTGGTATATAGAACTTTCAAAGGTACAACTTGAAGATCCAAAACTCAAAGAAAATACCCAGCAGGTACTGCTCCACGTTTTGCAACAAAGTTTGAAGTTGCTTCATCCCTTTATGCCTTTCATTTCAGAAGAAATCTGGTCAAATTTCTTTGATGGCTTTTTGATAAACGCCAGTTGGCCGATCGAAAAACCAGAGTTTTATTTTGAAGACGATGGCTTTGATTTCCTTATGGAAACAGTAAGAGGCATAAGGAATGTAAGATCCGATCTTGATTTGCCTCCTGCTTCCAAGATAAATGTCGTGATGGTTGGCAAGTCAAACTGGCCAAAAGACTCTCCATTTGAACTTTACATATCAAGGCTTGTGAATGCTTACAGCGTCGAGACTGCGAGAATAAAGCCAAAAAAAGGTATGACGGCGGCCATGAATTCGGATATGGAAATATTTGTGGTTATGGACGAACACTTTGATTTCAACGGCGAAATAGTTCGGTTGAATTCCAAAATAGTCAAAGCCGCTGAAGAATTTAGGAAACTCGATTCTCGCCTTTCAAATGATGAATTTTTGAAAAAGGCTTCTCCGGAGATTGTTGAAAAGGCCAAAAATGAAAAATCTGAGATCGAAAAAACCCTTAAGAGACTTGATAACACACTCAGAAAGTTAAAGGAATGATTTGATGAAATACGAAGAAATGGTAGAAAAATTATTTTCCTTTCACCCGGAAAATAAGATAAGACTGGGCCTTGACAGAATAGAAAAATTGTTGGAAAGACTTGGGAATCCTCAAAAAGAATTTAAATACATTCATGTTACAGGCACGAACGGGAAGGGGACCGTAACAAGGACGATAGGTAAACTGTTGACCGTTCATGGTCTTAAAGTGGGTACTTATTTTTCTCCGCATCTCGAATCTTTCAGAGAAAGGATAAGAATAGATGACCTTTTCATATCTGAAGAAAATAGCGTCTCTATGTATGAGATAGTTTCAAAGGAAGCAGAGGAAATGTCGAAAGTGCCTGGCATGAAACCTACTTTTTTTGAGATTGTAACTGCTATGGCTTTTTTGTATTTCAAATTGCAAAAAGTCGATGTGGTTGTTTCCGAAGTTGGAATGGGTGGTCGATTTGATGCTACAAACGTCGTCGATGATCCGCTGTGCTCGGTTATAACGATTGTGGATTACGATCACATGAACGTGCTCGGTAATACCCTGTCTCAAATAGCCTTTGAAAAATCCGGCATAATAAAGGAAAACTCGCCGGTTATAACAGGTGAATTCAAGGATGAACCGCTTAAGATAATAGAAGCAAAAGCCCGAGAAATGAACGCTGAAGTTAGAAGAATCGGGAGAGATTTCAGATACATCGTCAAAAGAATAGAATTTGCAAGAAATGCTTTTGATTTCGTTGGCAAAAGATGGAATTTGTCACTTGAAACGAGGATGAACGGTCTCGCAGCCATCAACAACATGGCGATATCTTTGGCAGTTTTTGAATATCTTGACGAAATCGGATTTGTAAAAATGAACGAAGAAAAAATTTACAAAACGATCTTCACGATTCCGTGGGAAGGCAGATTTGAGTGGTTTCCATCAGATTTAACGGTTATTTTGGATGTCGCTCATAATGCCCCAGCAATGGAAATGCTTAGGAAAAATTTAAAACTTTATTTTCCAAACCGTGAAATCAACGCTGTAATTGGCATTTTGAACGATAAAGATTACAAACGTATGATCGATATAGTGGATCCCATTTTTAAGCGTATTTACATAACATCTCCCAAGAACGAAAGGGCCTTCGATCCGTTTTCAATTTACAACTGGGCTGTTAAGAATTACGATAACGTTGGCTTTATAAGAGATATAGAAGATGCGACAGAAATTTGCATGAACGTTTCAAAACAGGAAAATTCAATTGCCGTTGTGACAGGATCCTTTTACACAGTTGGTTTTGCAAGGAGTTTTCTTAGAGGTGTGAGGTCGGAAAAATGATCTGGGCACTTCGCGGATCGATAACAAGAAAAAGCACCAATTCCATCGCGATTGATACTGGGAATGTCGTCTACGAAGTCTTTTTTGCGTTGAAAGAGATCGAAAATTTAAAAGAAGGTCAGGATATCTTGGTTTACATACGTGAAAACGCAAAAGAGGCTGAACCCATTGAACTCATAGGCTTTTTAAGTGAAGAGCGCAGATATCTTTATGATATGTTGGTAAGCGTAAATGGAATAGGATCGAAAAACGCACTCAAGATCATGGATTTTATCGATCTTGAAACACTTTCAACTTCTGTGGAATCAAAAGACGTTAAATTTTTGAGTTCACTTCCCGGCATAGGACAAAAAACGGCCGAGCGGATCATATTGGAATTATCTGGAAAGATAAAAGAAATAGGCAGATCGGATTTAAAACTTGGGGAAGCGGTTGAAACTTTGATAGCGTTAGGCTTTTCCCGTAACGAAGCCTTTGTCGCCGTTAAAAGGGCAATCGATTCAGGGGCGCGGGAACTTGAAGATATAGTTAAAATCGCACTTTCAACTGTAAGAAAGGTCTGATTTGTAAATTTTGTAAGTTTTTGAAAAAAAGTTGTATAATCTCGAAGGGTGATCGAATTGAAAAAGGTTTTGATACTTGCCGCTGGACTTGGAAAGCGAATGAATTCACCAAGGCCAAAAGTTGTTCATGAGGTGCTTGGCAAACCCCTTTTAAACTGGACGATAGACGTGGCAAAAGAGGCTAAGGCTGACGAAATCGGAGTTGTTCTGGGACATGGTGCCGAATTGGTTTATCCCCTGATTCCAAGCGATGTAAAGGTTTTTATTCAAGAATCGCAACTCGGTACGGCCGATGCTGTAAAAGCGGCAAAAAATTTTTTAAACGGCAAGGTGGTAATACTTTACGGTGATGTACCTTTAATTTCAGGTGAAGTGGTAAGTTCTCTGTTCGAATCAAAAGCGAATATGACGATTTTAACGGCCATCTTGGAAACGCCTTTTGGGTATGGAAGAATAGTCAGAGAAGATGGAAAAGTGATCAAGATCGTGGAGGAAAATGACGCCACGGATGATATTAGAAAGATAAAAGAGATAAACAGCGGAATATATGCTTTTGATTCTGAATCTTTGGTTTACGCTCTTGACAGAATAAAAAACAACAACAAAAAAGGAGAATATTACCTTACCGACGCTGTTGAAATTCTTTTGGCAGGAGGATATGCTGTAGAGACAGTTCAGGTTAAGAATTCAAATAGCGTTTTGGGTGTGAATACACAGAAAGAACTTGCGACGCTTATAAAAAATGTTAAGGACGATATAAACGATGCCTTAATGGATGCGGGTGTTACGATAGAAGATCCGCAAACAACTTTTGTGGGACCAGACGTCATCGTTGAATCCGGTGCTGTTTTGAAGCCTTTCACTTTCATTTATGGCAAAAGTAGAATTTCATCGAATGCCTCAATTGGCCCAGAGACGACGATAGTTGATTGTACGGTCGGCAACAATACTTTTGTGATCAGATCTGATTGTAGCGGATCCGTCATAGGAAATAATTGTTCAATAGGACCTTTTTCCCGTTTGAGACCCGGAACATTCATAGAAGATAACGTTAAAATTGGAAATTACGTTGAGGTAAAAAATTCACATCTTTCGAAAGGCGTTAAATCTCAGCATCTTACGTATCTGGGTGATGCCACAATCGGGGAAGATACAAACATCGGGGCTGGAACAATAACCTGCAATTACGATGGTGTCAGAAAAAATAAAACTTTCATTGGCAAAAATGTGTTCGTCGGATCTAACACGGCACTTGTTGCGCCTGTGAAAGTAGGTGATGGGGCTTTGATAGGTGCTGGATCTACGATAACCGATGATGTGCCGGCATATGCCCTTGCCCTTGGAAGGGCAAAACAGTTAAACAAAGAAGAATGGGTCTTGAAAAAAAGGAGAGATTCGTCCGATGAAAAATGAAATGAAGATTCTTGGTGGCTCTTCGAATCAGCCTTTGCTTGAAAGAATTTGCGCTTACACCAATGTCAATCCGATACACGTTGAGATCACACATTTTGCCGATGGAGAAATAAACATGAGGATAGAAGAGACGGTTAGAGGTCATGATGTTTTTCTCCTTCAATCAACCTCTCCACCCGTTAACGATAACCTTATGGAACTTTTGATAATAATAGACGCTTTAAAACGTGCATCCGCAAACACGATAGCCGTGGTAATTCCTTACTATGGCTATGCAAGGCAAGACAGAAAAGCGCGCGGGAGAGATCCGATAAGCGCCAAACTTGTCGCAAATCTTTTGACAACTGCCGGAGCAACGAGAATTCTCACGATGGATCTCCACAGTGAACAAATTCAAGGATTTTTCGATATACCCGTTGACAACCTTCAATCATTTCCGGTTTTCGTCGATAGTTTAAAGAAACATGAAAATCTCGATAAAGATAAAACAGTCGTTGTATCTCCGGACATAGGAGCGGTTAAGCGTGCCAGAAAATTTGCCGAAAAGATGAGTTTACCGATTGCCATTCTTGACAAAAGAAGACCGAAGGAGAATGTTGCAGAGGTGCTTCATGTCATCGGTGATGTGGAAGGAATGACTTCCGTGATGTTTGATGATATGATAGATACGGGAAGAACTTTGATCGAAGGTGCAAAACTTTTAAAACAAAAAGGTTCAACAAAGGTAATTGCATGCGCAACACACGGATTGTTTTCTCAAAATTCACTTGAGATGCTTGATAAATCTGAAATAGACAGGATTTACGTCACAGACACGATTGCGCACGATGAATTACCCGATAAAATAAAAGTGGTTTCCGTTGCTTCCCTTTTCGGCGAAGCAATGATAAGAATAAGAAAAAGTTTGTCAATTAGCATATTGTTTAAGTAAGGAGGAATTTGAATGGCTGTTCAACTTAAAGCCAAAGTTAGAGAAAACGGTAAGGCAAAAAATCTCATCAAAGATGGGAAAATACCCGCCGTTATCTACGGACCGAATCATGGCAATCTAAATGTTCAATTGTTGGAAGGTGAGATTGAGTCTTTGATCTCGAAAGCAAAGGAGACAACGCCAGTTCACGTTACCGTCGATTTGAATGGAACTGCTGAAGAAAGAAATGTTTTCGTAAAATCAGTTCAATTTCACAAGGTAAGTGGAAAGATAATACACGTTGATCTTTACGAACCCGATCCAAACAAACATATGAGGTTTAAAATACCTGTTGAGTTTGTTGGAGAAGCAGAAGGAATCAAAACCGGCGGGATATTCGATGTGCTTCTGAGAGACATCGAAGGGGAAGCGTTACCGTCTAACATAATCGAAGAGATGAAAATCGACATCTCTGCGATGAAAATTGGAGAATCCCTGAAAGTTAAGGATCTGAAAGTGCCTGACAACGTAAAGATACTGCAAAATGCCGAAGACATCATAGCCGTTATAAAAGCTCCACGAGCCGAAGAAGTAACCGCTCCAGCGGAAGTTACAGAAACTGCTGAACCGGAAGCCATAAAGACTAAGGGAAAGAAAGAGGAAGAAGAAGAAAAAGAGGAGAAATAATTGTCAGACTTTTTTGTCCTTGGTCTCGGAAATCCCGGCAGAAAATATGCCATGACAAGACACAACGTGGGTTTCATTTTCGTGGACAGATTCTTAAAGAAATATCCACCTTTTAGCGTTACGGAAAAGGTGGATTATGTTCTTTATGCTGTAAATATCGATGGAATAAACCTTTCAGTTGTAAAGCCCATGACTTTTATGAACGAAAGTGGACTTGTCTTTAAATCACTGTATCCAGTGAATCCTCCGATTGTAGTTTACGATGATCTCGATCTTGAAATCGGAAAGTTGAGAATACGTCCGTCGGGATCTGCCGGAGGACATAATGGCATCAAATCTATAATTCAGCATCTTGGAACACAAAATTTTCCGAGAGTTAGAATAGGAATAGGTCCCAAAAAAGGAGATGCCGTAGACCATGTGCTTGGCCATTTCACGCCGTCAGAATTTTTGATCATCGATCAGGTAATCGATATATGTGTCGAGGCCGTACCTGTGATTTTAAAAGAAGGAATTGAGTCTGCAATGAACAAATACAATTCGAAGGTCATTTCATGAAAAAACTTGGATTTGAATTCAATCAGGATCTCAGAGAAGTTTCTACAAAAGATCTCGCATACGTGGGAGATGCGGTTTTCGAACTTTATTGCAGGTTGAGATTTTCATTTGACAGTAAAAATGTTCGGGCGCATGTCAACGCAGCATCTCAAGCATCAATGTTCGATCTTGTGGAACCATTTCTTGAGATTGACGAAAAAGCGGTAGCGATGCGTGGCAGAAATCTCAAAGGATACCGCAGCAAAGATCCACTTTACAGAAAAGCAACGGCACTGGAAAGTGTTGTCGGCTACCTTTTTTTGTCTGGCAAAGAGGATCGACTTGAAAAAATACTTTCATTTGTTCCAAAAACAGATAAAAATTAAAACGTACTTTTTTGAGTTTTGTTTTTCATAAATTTTCCGAAAATGAAAAGTGCAAAACCGAAAGCGATCATTATAAGTGTAGATTTCCAAAAAGCACTGAATGCAACGTTATAAACATTTTGTTCTCCGGTTAAGACAGATTGAAGCAAGAATGTACCTGCAACTGCAGAGGCTATCTGTCCTGCTGCATTTGCCGATAAGGCTGCTGGTAGCAGAAAAGAATGGCGGTTTTTTTGCTGAGCGTAAGTGTGAACTACCCTCGATGCCATCGGAAACGCACTGTTTCCAGATGCCCCTATTGATGGGTTGAAAGATTTATCGAAGATATGAAAAATTTTCCCTGCCAAAACTCCAAACGCGAGGTTAAGTATGAAAGCCACTATGCCAAGTGAAAAGATCATCAAAGTGTCAAATCTGAAAAAAAGATCTGCAGACATGTTTGCACCTATAAGCATTGCTATTAAAATCGTTGAAATCATGGCCAATTCTTTTTCAGCAGTTTCTTTGAGTTTTTGCGTTTGTCCATTTATCCTCAAAAAATTGCCAAACATGAGGAAACCTATTAAAGGAAGTGCCATTGGCGCTACAAGTCCCACCAACAAGATAAGTAAAAACGGAAAGATCATGAGAGTTTTTTTGGATATATTTTGATTCACCTTTGTGTTTGACTCCATCTCATTTTTTGTCACAAAGATTTTCAAAATTAGCGGAATCAAAAGTGGTATGATTGAAACGTAAGTATAAGCGGCAAGGGAAACGGGTGCTATGAGATCTGGCTTAAGCATAGATGTAACGTATATGGAAGTTGGCCCATCGGCTGTTCCTATTGAAGCTATCGATGCAGCAGATCTTATGTCAAAACCAAAATAACTTGCCATCAAAAAGGTTAAGAAGATTCCTACCTGCGAGAAGGCTCCTATGACCGTGTAAAACGGATTGGATATAAGCAGATTGAAATCCATCATTGCACCTATGGATATAAAAATGAACAAAGGAAGCAATTCAGATCCTATCAAAAGATTAAAAAGATTGGTTAGAAGTCCTCCTTGACCGACTAAAGGATTTCCAGGAATATTGGAAAAGAAGATGAAAAATCCTATTGGAACGAGAAGCAAGGGTTCAAGTTTGAATTTCACTGATAAAAATATAATCGCAATTCCAAGAATAAGCATAAATGCCCACATTAAAATCATCCCCCTATGATATACCGGCTGCCTTTTACCGCTAATTTGTATGCTTCACACTTAAAGTTTAATATATTTCTCAATTATGCTAACATTTTAAACGTTGAATGTCAATTCATTTGTTGGCCTTTATTTGTCATTTTCAATCGGTAATGAAAAATTATTCCAAATCTAAAGTGGTATATACCATTCACTGTTCGATTTTGGTGTACAATTAGGTAAAGTGTTATAGTATTGGAAAAAATTATATGCTGAATTCACTTTAAAAGCCGAATGCTTATTTACAGAAGCGGATGGCAGGATGCCTCGATCAGTGAATGGTGAAGAGTGAATAGATCTAAATTGAAAATTGTCAAATTCACGCGCTACGTGCCGTGCAGGTACCTGTCGGAGCGATGATTCGGAATGTGAATTTTTGTTGGTATATTTTAAGGAGAACAAAATGATTGGCAATTTGAAGGTCATTTTTAAATTCATCTTAATCATCGTCTTGCCAATTTTTTTTATCAAAATTACGGATTTTTTTGTGACTCCCACGATAACTTTTAAATGGGCAATGGTATTTGTCGTTATCGGCCTTTTATGGTCTGCCATTTCATCGGCATATTTGATTTTGGACGGGCATGGAACTCCCTTTAACGAAAAGCCACCCAAAAAACTTGTAAGATCCGGTCCTTACTCGATGACAAGGCATCCGATATATTTAGGTTTTATATTTTACGTGTTAGGTCTTTCTCTGTATTTCAACCTATTTTCATTATGGATATGGGCGTCAATCGTCATTTTAATCGTTGTTCATGCTTTAATCGAAGATAAAAATATCGTAAATAGATTTCAGGATGCCAAAGCATACGAAAGTTCAACTCCTTTTTTATTACCAATGAGAAAATGGAAAGTAAATCCCATCACCGAGCCTCCATTTCTTTATGCTTTTATGTTTTTGGTGGGTAAATTCATAGTACCTTTCTTTTTTGATGTTAGAGTAATTGGAAAAGAAAATATTCCCGAAGGGCCTTATGTTGTCATTTCAAATCACACATCATATCCGGATCCGTTGTTTGTGATAGATGCACTTAACAGTTATGTACGTTTTCCTATAACATCCGCTCATTACGAGAAATTTTCATGGTTTTTTGATATGGCTGGCATGTTTCCCATAAAGAGATACACGGTTGATGTGCCTGCCATAATGAAATTCACAAAAACGATGAAAAGCGGAGGCATAATAGGAATTTTCCCGGAAGGCGAAAGAAATTGGGATGGGCGACCCCTTGAAATCCCTGAAGGTGTTGTAAGACTTCTTAAAATGTCGCCAAATCCAATTCTACCTGTGCGTATAGATGATGCACATTTGCTTTGGCCAAGGTGGGCTAAAGGGCTTCAAAAGGGTATAGTTAAAGTTGAGATAGGAAAACCAGTCGATTCAAAAGATTATTCAAAGGCCATCGATTACATTTTTTTGGATACTTTTGAAGATAAAAGATATGCCGATTATCGTGGAATAGAAAAGTACATCTGGAAATGTCCTTCGTGCAAAACCGTTGGATCGGTAAAGCCTTTTAAAAATGGTTTTGAATGTGCTAAATGTGGTACCCAATGGTTAACGCCGACAGTTAAAAAGGTTAGAAATTTGCATGATTCCATTGAGTTCTCTCCTGAAGATCTTCCCTTATCTGATAGCGTCATCGTTAACGGGAAAAAATCTAAGATGACACTTCACGAATCTAAAATCGAGATAGGGGATAAGACACTTTTGTTATCAGAAATTCAAAGTTTTTTAACTGAATCAAATACATCTATTTACATCTTTTCAAATGAACTTTTTATAGTTCATCCTTTAAAAACATCATCTCTTATGTGGAAAGAATATTTTGACTTTCTAAGAAAAGTATGATATAATTTTCAAAATTATTCGATAAATGTAACTTTTTGAAAATAAATGATGTTATCTTTTTAATCTTTCACAAATATAAAGAATAATTACCATCGGCAGGTATTTTCAACTTTCAAAAAGGAGGAAGTAGGATGAAAAAGTATTTGCTATTGGTAAGTATGCTTTTGGTTGCTTTTTTAGCATTCGCCGGCCCTCTCAAAGTTGCCTTCCTTTACGTAGGCCCTGTTGGAGATGATGGATGGACCTATTCTCAAAATCTCGGGCGACTCTACGTTCAAAATTACTTCGGTGACAAGATTCAAACAACCTACATTGAAAGTGTCTCCATGACAGATGCCGTTAACGTTTTGCAAACACTCGCTCAAAGCGGTTACAAGGTTATCTACACGACAAGTTTTGATTACATGGAGCAAACCGCACAAGTTGCAAAACTCTTTCCAGACGTCATCTTCGAAAATTGCTCGGGTTATCTTACCAGTCAAAATATGTCATCTTATTTTGGCAGAATTTACGAACCCGAATTTCTTAGTGGTCTTGTCGCAGGTGCGATGACAAAAACCAATAAAATTGGCTACGTTGCAGCTTTTCCGACTCCGGAGGTTGTAAGGGGAATAAACGCTTTTGCCCTTGGAGTTCAGATGGTAAATCCACACGCTACTGTTCAGGTTGTATGGGTTAACGACTGGTACAACCCGCCCACCGAAAAAGAAGCCGCTTTATCTTTGATAGGTGCTGGATGTGATGTGATAAAATCAGAAACTGATTCTCCGGCTCCGCTTCAGGCCGCTGCAAGTAAGGGCGTTTATTGCATAGGATACAACACGGATCAAAGTTCTTACGCTCCGAAAACCTTTTTAACCGCTTCCGTTTTTAATTGGGGCATTTACTACAAAAATGACATTCAAAACGTACTTGATAACACATGGAAATCCCAAAATTTCTGGGGAGGACTTGACACCGGTGTTGTAGGGCTTGCTCCAATGAGTAATCTTGTCCCTGATCAGGTACAAAAATTGGTCAATGCCATGGAAGAAGCAATGAAAGATCACACTTTCAATCCTTTCGCAGGACCCATCTACGATCAATCTGGAAAACTCGTAGTCCCTGCCGGACAAAGCGTTTCTGATCAGGATTTGCTTTCTATGAACTGGTTTGTAAAAGGTGTAATCGGAAATATTCCAAAATAAGGGGGTATAAAAGTGAAAAGCAAATTTTTGGTTTTGATGATTTTAACCGGCATTGCAATTCTGTCTTTTGCTGCTCCTTTGAAGATAGGCTTCATTTTCGTTGGTCCCATAAATGATAACGGATGGACTCAAGCACAGTATGACGGTGGAGTTGTCGCAATTCAAAAGGCCTTCGGAAATCAGGTCCAAATAAAATACATCGAGAACGTGCCAGAAGGTGCTGCTTCTCTTAACGTTTTGAGATCCCTTGCATCGCAAGGATACAAATTGATATATGCCACAAGTTTCGGGTACATGGATCAGGTCATTCAGGCGGCCAAGGAATTCCCGAACACGATCTTTGAAATGTGTTCCGGATACGCTACTTCAACAAATCTCGGCGAATATTTTGGTGCAATGGAACAGGCAAGATATCTTTCCGGATTGGTTGCAGGTGCAATGACAAAAACGAACAAGATAGGATTTGTAGCGGCTTATCCGACGCCTGAGGTCGTAAGAGGCATAGATGCTTTCACGCTTGGTGTCAGATCGGTAAATCCCAAAGCAACTGTTCAGGTTGTATGGACTTACACGTGGTACGATCCTCCTACCGAAAAGGAAGCGGCTTTAAGTCTTATAAACTCCGGTTGCGACGTTTTGGCCCAGCATCAGGATTCACCTGCCGCAGTTCAAGCCGCTCAACAAAAAGGCATATACGCGATAGGTTATGATTCACCAAATATGGGTCAATTTGGACCTAACGCATATTTAACGGCACCTATTTGGAACTGGGCCGCATTCTACGTTCCAAATGTGCAATCGGTACTTAACGGAACTTGGAAAACAAGTTTTTATTATGGAAACATGGCAGATGGTCTTGTACAACTTGCACCTATGAGCAATCTTGTTCCTGATCAGGTACAAAAACTTGTGAATGCCATGGAAAATGAGATAAAATTAGGTAAATTTAATCCATTTGAAGGCCCTATATACGATCAATCCGGAAAGTTGATGATTCCCGCCGGTCAATCTGCAACACTCGATCAATTACTTTCCATTCAATGGTTTGTTCAAGGTGTAATTGGAAAAATATCAAATCAGTGAAAATATGAACGAGACAGTACTCGAACTCACAAAAATAGTCAAGCGCTTTCCCGGTTTAACCGCAAACGATAACGTGGACTTCGATCTTAAGAAGGGCGAGGTCCACGCCCTTCTTGGCGAAAACGGCGCCGGAAAATCCACACTTATGAACATCGTTTACGGAATATACAAAGCAGATTCAGGAGATGTAAAGATTAACGGGAAAAAAGTTGAAATCTCTTCTCCCCGCAAAGCGATAGAATACGGTATAGGCATGATCCAGCAGCATTTCAGTCTTGTTCCTTCATTCGATGTAACTCAAAACGTTGCTCTTGGTTTGAAGGATCTCGGTATAATTCCTGATCTTTCAAAAGTAAAAAAGCAAATAATGGAAATATCAAAAAGATACAAGATATCGGTTGATCCGGATGCAAAGATCTGGCAAATTTCTGCCGGTGAACAGCAAAGGGTCGAAATAATAAAATTGCTTTACGTCAAATCACAGATAATGATTTTGGACGAACCGACGGCAATATTGACGCCACAAGAAGCCAACGGACTGTTTGAAACAATTCGTGAAATGACGAAGAATGGAGCATCCGTGATCTTCATAAGCCACAAACTCAAAGAGGTGCTTGAAATCTCTGATAGAATAACGGTTTTGAGACATGGGAAGGTCATAGGATCCGTTAAAACAAATGAGACCAATGAAAATGAACTCGCGAAGATGATGGTTGGAAGAGAAGTCGTCATAAAGATAGAAAAAAAGCCTTCAAAAGTGTCCGGAGAAATTTTGAAAGTCGATGACCTTCATGTTATGAACGATAAAGGTCTGGAAGCCGTTAAGGGTGTAAGTTTTGATGTAAGAAGCGGTGAAGTGCTCGGCATAGCAGGAGTTGAAGGAAATGGGCAGAAAGAACTTTCAGAGGCTTTGTATGGCATGAGAAATTACAGAGGTACTGTGACAGTTGAGGGCATCAGGGTGAAGCCGGGAAATGTCTTGGATAGAATAAAGCACCATGTGGCTTACATTCCGCAAGATAGAAAGGCAGATGCACTCTGCGGGGGACTTCCAATTTATCAAAATCTATTCATCAAAGCATTTTCTTCTCCTTCGATGAGTTTTAATCCATACTTTTTTGTGCCGGAAAGATTGAGATCGCCGTCTCTCAGATTCATAAAAGATTATTCGATCTCCGCATCTTCGGTTGATCTTGAGGTCAAATTTCTTTCGGGTGGAAATATGCAAAAAGTTGTTCTTGCGCGAGAAATAGGAAATAATTCTCCAAAACTCATAATAGCAGTTCATCCGACAAGAGGATTGGATGTCGGAGCAGAGGAATTCGTTTACAATGTTTTGATGGATCAAAAGGCAAGAGGTGCAGCCATACTCCTGATAGCCGGGGATCTTTTTGAGATTTTTAACCTTTCGGATCGCGTTGCGGTACTTTACGAAGGACAAATAATAGGATACAGCCAACCGGACGAGTCTCACCTTGAAGAGATAGGTCTTATGATGGCAGGTGTAAAAAAATGAAAATACGTTTTGAAAAGAGAGAGAAAAAGCCTTCAAAACTTTTGATATTTTTGGCGTCACTTTTATCTATCTCGATCGCCCTTATTTTTCTTGGATTTATAATTCTGTCTCTTGGCGATAATCCTTTAACAGCATACTGGCAACTCGTTTCATGGGGACTTGGAACCGTTCCAGGACTGATTCAAAGTCTTGTTTCAATGATGCCTTTGCTTTTCACATCCTTAGGTGTGCTTATCGCATTTAAAATGAAACTCTGGAACATAGGCGCGGAAGGGCAATTTCAAATGGGCGCCTTTGCGGCGACATGGGGTGCGCTTTATCTTTTCCCCCATCTCACCAATCCGTGGCTTTTAATTCCGTTACTCATGATACTTGGTATGGCAGCAGGAGCTTTCTGGGGCTTTTTGCCCGGAGTAATGCGCGCATATCTGGGCGTCAATGAAATTTTAAGCACTTTGATGTTGAATTACGTCGCGATATACTGGGTTAACTATCTTACCTATGGCCCCTGGAAAGGACCGCATAGTTACAATTTCCCTGTTACGGCTCAATTTCCGCAATCTGCCATTTTTCCCCAGTATGGTGTTGGCGGATTGAATTTGGGAATTTTCATTTCCATTGGTATGGCATTTTTTGTACTTTATCTTGTTCGATATACAAAATTCGGTTTTCATCTGAATATAGCGGGTGATAACCTTCGTGTCGGAGAATATGCCGGCATAAATGTCAAAAGAATGATAATTCTTGTGATGGTAATAGGAGGTGCGATCTCAGGATTGGGCGGAATGGCAGAAATGAGCGGGGTACTTTTTAGACTTCAACCTAATTTTTCACCCGGATACGGCTACACGGCCGTCATAATAGCATGGCTTGCCAGGCTTGATCCGATAGCGACGATAATAGTGTCATTTTTCTTCGGTGTTCTGCTCGTCGGAAGCCAGCAACTTCAACTTTTCATGCAAATACCATCATCTCTCGTTAACGCTTTTAATGGCATATTGCTGTTTTCTTTGCTGGCCTCGGAGATACTTTTACATTACAAGATAAAGTTGGTGAGATCATGAATCAGGATATAATAACGTCTACACTTTCAGGTGCGTTAAGGGCCGGTACGCCATTGCTCTTTGCAACGCTTGGCGAAATTTTGGCAGAAAGGTCCGGCGTTTTGAATCTTGGTCTCGAAGGCATGATGCTTATGGGTGCCTTTACGGGTTTTAGCATATCTTACATAACCGGCAACCTCTGGCTCGCCGTCTTGGCGGCAATTTTAGTTGGAGGCCTTATGGCTTCCCTTCATGCTTTCATGTCTATAACTTTACGTGTCAATCAGGTCGTAAGCGGCCTTGCACTTGTTTTTCTTGGAGAGGGATTGAGTGGATTCTGGGGTCATGGTTTCGTTGGAATGCAAGCAGAGAGTTTTAACAACATCAAAATACCTTTTCTCGGGGATATTCCTTACGTTGGAACAATCGTTTTCGACAGAGATATTCTCGTTTACATTGGATACATTGCCGTACCAGTTATCTGGTGGTTTCTTTACAAAACAACTGCCGGTATGAATTTAAGAGCGGTTGGAGAATCTCCGGATGCCGCAGATGCAAGAGGTATAAACGTCGTGCTGACAAGATACATTTACACGATAATTGGAGGTTTTTTTAGCGGCCTTGCCGGTGCTTACATTTCCCTTGCGTACACACCGATGTGGGTCCAGGATATGACGGCCGGTCGTGGATGGATTGCGGTGGCACTTGTCATATTTGCGATATGGGATCCCGTCATAGCGTTGATAGGCGCTTACGCTTTTGGAGGAATAAGCGTGTTACAATTCAGTTTTCAAATAATTCAAGTTCCAATTCCCGTGAATATAATGAACATGTTTCCATACCTTTTCACGATATTCGTAATGCTTTTTGCGTCAAGCAACAAAATAAAGAAACGTTTTGGTGCACCTTCGGCTCTTGGAATTCCGTACTCAAGAGAGGAGAAAACTTAAGCGTTCAGTGAACGATGACACGTTATGGTATAATCTTTTTGACAAAATTAAAAAGTGGTGATGCTCATGGGATACAAAAAAGAAATGATGGAATCGGAGATGATGAAGATTCTTTCTCAGGCTTTCTTTAACATGAAGGATCCGAGGATTGAAGGGATGATCTCGGTAACAAGAGTTGAACTTTCCAACGATAAAAGATATGCAAAGGTTTATTTAAGCCTTTACGGTAATGACGATAAACGAAATGAAGAAGTTTTTGAAGTTATAGAAAAAGCGAAAGGGTATTTCAAAACGGCAATTGCACAAAGTTTGCATACCTTCAAGGCTCCCGATTTAACGTTTGTAAGGGATAGAGGTATAGAAAAATCTTTTGAGATTGATAAACTCTTCAAAAAGATAGAAAATGAACGGCATAATCAAAATTGATAAACCATCAGGCATAACCTCTCATGATGTGGTTAATATCGTCAGAAAGATATCATCCGTCAGACAGGTAGGACATGCAGGTACACTCGATCCATTTGCAACCGGACTTCTGATCGTTGGTATTGGGAACGGGACGAGAATTCTCGAATATTTTTTGCATGCCGAAAAAACATACGATGTGATCGCAAGAATCGGTCTTACAACAGACACATACGATAAAACCGGTAAATTTGTGGAGGAAAATCCATGTGATAGAAGCGAAGAAGAAATACGTGAAGCGCTGCTTTCTTTCGTTGGTGATTACGATCAGGTTCCTCCGATTTATTCATCCAAAAAATATGCCGGTGTACGGCTTTACAAACTTGCAAGATCAGGTAAAATCATAACGATGCCACCCGTACGCGTGAAAATACATTCAATTGAAATCGAAAGCATAAAAAAACCTTATGTGAAATTCAAAACTGTCGTTTCAGGTGGAACTTACATTCGTTCTCTTTGCAGAGATTTCGGCATCAAACTTGGATGTGGCGCGATTGCACAGGAACTAAGAAGGATTCAAGTAGATCGATTCGATCTTTCTGGTTGTGTTGACATTCAGCGTGCAGATAGTTTCGATATGTCAAAGGTCATTTCTTTGGAAGAAGTGACACGTTTTATGTTTAAGACTGTCGTTGTGAATGATCTTGGATCCAAAAAAATTGAAGATGGCAGGCCAATTGAAATAGACGATGTTATGTCTTACGAAGATTTTAACAAAGGAGAATTGGTAAGAATCTTGGATAAAAATGGAAAACTGATATCTATATCTTTGTCAGAGAGAAAATCAAATTTCTTTTCCACCATCGACAAAGCCGAAAGAAAAGATATCGTTATAAGACCGAAGAAGGTGTTCAAAAATTGAGATCTGTAACTATTGGAGTTTTTGACGGGGTACATTTAGGCCATACTTATATGGTAAGAAAAATGATTCAATATGCGATTGATCATGATCAGATTCCAACGGCAATTGTCTTTGAGATGCCTTACGAGGCTATAACCAGTCCACAAAACTTCGACGGTTTGCTTACAACACCCGATGAAAGATCCGAATTACTTAAAAATTTAGGCGTCAGGGATGTCATAATTCAAGACCTTAGATCAATTGTGAACATGAGAGAAAAAGATTACGTCGATCTACTTTTAAAAGAGTACGAGATGAAAAGCATTTATGTAGGTTACGATTTTAAGTTTGGCAAACATGCGCAAGGAGATGTGGAACTGCTGAAAGAAATGGGCAAAACGAGAGGTTTTACCGTTGACATAACTCCAAAAATTCTCGATGGAGATATGAGAATAAGCAGTTCTTTGATAAGGCATGAAATTAAAGCAGGTAGACCTGATGTGGCGCGCCATTTTATCGGAAGACCTTTTACAATATCTGGAATTGTTTTCAAAGAACGTGGAATAGGATCCAAAATAGGCTTTCCAACGGCCAACATTTCAAGAGAAGGAATCAACCTTGTAATCCCCAAATATGGAGTTTATCTCGTAAGATCGGTAATCGATGACACAACCGTTTACGGTGTTATGGGAATAGGCGTGCGTCCAACCACTGATAGCGATGGAGAAGTAACTTATGAAGTTCACTTTCTTGATGGAGAATATCAACTTGTTGGAAAACGTTTAAGGGTCGAATTGTTGGAATTTTTGAGACCTGAAATTAAGTTTGCAAATCTCCAAGATCTCAAAGATGCGATAGCGGAAGATGTCAAAAGGGCAAAAGAAATGATATATCAAAAAAATTTTTATGGCTGAAAAGTTTGATTATACCAATTCGTCAATTCCAAAATCTTTGATGAGACTTGCGCTACCCTCGATGGGAGCGTCTTTTTTCTCGTCCATTTATAACTTGATCGATACTTTCTGGATAGGCCATCTTGGAGCAGATCAGGTGGCGGGTGTTACGCTTGCCATGATGGTTTTCTTTTACGGCGGAATCTTCAACAACCTTTTCGGAACTCCTTCCGTCATATTGATTTCAAGAAGGTACGGCGAAGGAGATCATGATGGAGTTAGATGGGTTGTGGGTCAGACAATGCTTGCAAAAATTTTGGTCGGAACTGTTTTCATGATCCTCGCGTATTTTTTTATGTCGCAATTGCTTGTTTTGATAGGTGCAAATGATAAAACCCTCTCTTACGGCCTTGATTTTCTTAAATGGAGGTTATGGGTCATACCGCTTTCCTTTTCTGGCTACACGATGATGACAACATTTCAAGGAACTGGAGACACATATAAACTTTTTTGGGTCCAGGGCGTATCTGCCGTGATGAACATCGTCCTCGATCCTGTTTTCATATACGCACTTAAGATGGGCGTCGGTGGTGCGGCAATAGCCTCTGATATTTCGGAAATATATCTGTTAGCAATGGGTATCATACTGCTCAATTCAAAAAACAGTTACGTTAAGATGAATCCTTTTAAGTACATGAAACCAAGAAAGGACATCATAAAGAAGATGATTTCTCTTGGCATACCAAGTGTTTTTGACAATCTGTCGGCCAATTTAGTCTATTCCATCGTCTTAAGAATCGCTTCCGTTTACGGTGCAGATCTTATAGCGGCACTTGGCATAGTCAACAACGTAAGAAGTATCTCTTTTACACTTGGATCTTCTATGAATATGTCCACTTCAACGATGATCGGACAAAATATAGGTGCCAAAAAACGTGAAAGACTTAAAAAAATAATTTTAACGTCGATATGGATAGGAGAACTTTTGATAGCCGGTTACGTCTTCGCTTTATTCTTTTTTGGATCGCAGATAACTTACTTTTTTACTCCCAATAGTAACGTTGCCGCGATGGGTGGATTGATGATGAAATTCTTTGCGATCAACGAAATATTTTTCATAATTGCCATGATAGGTTATGGAGTCTTGATTGGCGGTGGGCTAACCAGGACTACCATGATGATAGGAATCATATCTGATTGGGCTGTCCTGGCTCCAATGGTTTTAATTTTTTCTTCATTGCATTTTACATGGGAATTCATGATACTTTCTTTTGTGATCCAGAGCATCGTCATGTCAGGATTGGCAATGGGAGAGGTAAAGCGTGGAAAATGGATAGAACAAAAAGTTTAAACTTTGTGATAAAATATAATCAGGCCCGGACTCAGGATTCGGAAAATTCCATTCCTTAGTTCGATATCTTTGGAGGTGTCATATGGAAAGGGAAGAAAAGCAAAACATCATTGAGAGTTTTAGGCTCAATGAAAGAGACAATGGTTCTGTCGAAGTTCAGATTGCCTTGCTGACATCAAGAATAAACCATCTTACTCAGCATTTGAACTCAAATCCAAAAGATTTTCATTCAAGAAGAGGGTTACTTAAGATGGTTGGGAAAAGAAGAAGATTGCTTCGATACTTGATGAATCGTAAACCGGATGTTTACAAAGAACTCATATCAAAATTGAACCTGAGGCGCTGACATTTTTGTGTTTGGCCGGAAGCGGGGGTAACCCGCTTCTTCTTTGAAAATTTTTAAGAGGTGATGAAATGTACAAAGTTTGGAAAAAAGAGTTCAAAGGGAAACAACTTGTCATAGAAAATGGGAAGATTGCTAAACAGGCTGACGGATCGTTTGTCGTTAATTACGGAGAATCAACCGTGCTTGTTACGGCCGTCATGGAAAAGAATGCCAAAGAAGGATTGGATTTTTTCCCGCTTACAGTTGAATTTCAAGAAAAATTTTACGCGGCGGGAAAGATACCGGGTGGATTTGTAAAACGCGAAGGGAAACCATCTGAAAGCGGAATTCTTTCGGCAAGAGATATAGACAGACCTATAAGGCCTCTTTTCCCGGAGGATTTCAAAATGCCGGTTCAAATCGTTGCAACTATTCTTTCCGTTGATCCGCAAACACCGCCGAACACCTGGGGAATTCTCGGAGCATCTCTTGCTTTGAATGCTTCCGTTATACCTTTCAACGGAATTGTTGCGGGTGTCAGAATAGCATATGTGGATGGTAAATACGTTTTCTTTCCTTCTGAAGAAATAGCCAAGGATGCCGAAATAGATTTGATAGTTGCCGGTACAAAAGATGCCATAACGATGGTAGAAGGCGAGGCAAATGAAGTAAGCGAAGAACTTATGGTTCAAACTTTGATGGAAGCCCATGAAGGTATAAAAGAACTTATCGCTTTCGAAGAAGAAATACTTTCAGAGTTCAAATTCGATAAATTTCAATATGAAAAGCATCAATTGGATCAGAATTTGAAAGAAAAGTTTTTAAATCGCATTTCAAATGAAGAAATTGAAAAAAGGTTGCTTACCTCCGGTAAACATCAAAGAGATAAAGCAATAGAAGACTACAAAAAAGAGATTATCGATCCTCTCTTAGAAGAATCGGAAATCTCTCCGGAAGTACTGGATGAAACCAAATACCTCCTTTCAGAAACATTCGAAGGGCTTGTCAAGCAAAGCATGAGAAGGATGATCTTCGAAAAACATCTTAGGGTTGATGGTCGTGATCCCGATACCATAAGGCCAATAACATGTGAACTCGGTTTGCTTCCGAGAACACATGGCAGTGCTTTGTTTACACGAGGAGAAACGCAAAGTCTCGGCATAGTTACTCTCGGTGCATCGATGGATGTCCAGATAATCGACACTTTGCTCGAAGAAGGAGAAAAAAGATTCATGCTTCATTACAACTTTCCACCTTTCAGCGTCGGCGAAACTGGGAGATTCGGGAGTCCGGGCAGACGTGAAATAGGACACGGTCATCTCGCGGAAAGAGCACTTAAACGTATGATTCCGTCTGAAAGCGAATTTCCATACACTGTCCGTGTTGTTTCTGAAATTCTTGAATCAAATGGTTCGTCTTCCATGGCAACGGTATGTTCTGGTTCCCTTTCTTTGATGGATGCCGGAGTTCCGGCTAAAAAACATGTGGCGGGCGTTGCGATGGGTTTGATATTTGAGCCAGATGGATGGTTAGTTTTAACAGACATAACGGGAATGGAAGATCATCTTGGAGACATGGATTTCAAAGTTGCAGGTACGAGAGATGGCATAACGGCATTTCAGATGGATGTTAAAGTTGGACATGTTTCTGCAGATATACTCAAAGTTGCACTTGATAAGGCAAAAAAAGCGAGGTACAGAATCCTTGACATAATGTACGATACAATTCCACAGCCGAGAGAACATCTTTCAAAATATGCGCCTGTGATAAAACTCACATCGGTACCCGTTGATAAAATAGGTGAATTGATAGGCCCGGGCGGAAAGAACGTCAAGGCTTTGTCCGAAGAATACAACGTTGAAATTCAAATAGAAGAAAATGGCAGCGTCAAAATCGTCGGAAACAATGATGAAGATGTCAACAAGGCCATGTTATACATAGCGAATATGAGCAAAGAAATAAAACAAGGCGAACGTTTCATGGCAACCGTAAGTCGAGTTGAAAAATATGGATTCTTTGCAGAAATCGTTCCCGGCAGAACCGGACTTGTTCATATATCAAAGATGGGCAGGCGCGTCAAAAACGTTGCAGATGTTGTTCACATTGGAGATAAAGTCAACGTTGAAATAACCGGTTTTGATCCTTCGGGAAAACTCCAGTTAAGGCAAATAATTGAAGATGGAGAAGATCAAACAAATGAAGGCGGAGATGAAGTGAGAGATCATGACAAGAGAAGATGGAATAACGGTGGAGAAGACAAAAGACAGGATCATGATCGATAAACTTGAAAATGGCGTTCTTATGGTCTTTAAAGATATACCCTCTTTAAGGACCATAACCATAGGAATGGGAGTAAAAGTTGGATCAATCAACGAAAAAAATGGAGAATTTGGAATATCTCACCTTATAGAACATTCTGTTTTTAAGGGAACGGTTAATTTCACAGCCTCAGATTTGAAAAGATCTGTGGAGCGTTACGGTGGCATTATAAATGCTTTCACATCTGAAGAATATACCTTGTTTGAAACCAAAGTACCGGATTTTGCCACCAAAGATGCTTTTAACGTGCTTTTTGACCTTGTGACCAAACCGCTTTTTCCGTTAAAAGAGATAGAGTCGGAAAAGCGAGTCGTGTTGGAAGAAATAGCGATGTATGAAGATGATCCTGTTGCTTTATCTGAAGAAAACTTGCTTAAAATGATATGGGGCGATTCTCCTTATGGAAGGCCAATAGCAGGAAAATCGGAAACGGTGATGGCCATAAATGCCGAACAAATAAAGGATTTTTTTGAAAAGCATTATTTGGCGAGAAACATCGTGATCGTCATCATAGGAAATCTTGCATCGGTCGATTTGAACTACATCACAAAAAAGATGAATGAAATAAAAGATGGAAGAGTTGAAACCTTGCACCTTGAACCGATACCTCTTGACCCCTCTACAACCATTGTGGAAAAAAAGGATCTGAATCAAATAAACGTCAGTATGGGAATTCCGACGGTCAAAAGATCTGACAAAATTAATTATGCGCTAAGCATAACATCGACTATTCTCGGAAGTGGCATGAGTTCAATTTTATTTGATCGTCTAAGAGAAAAATTAGGACTTGTCTATTCTATTTCATCTTCCAATCAGTCTCATACTTTTTGTGGAGAATTTACCATCAATTTTTCGACATCTGTGAAAAATTTGTTGAAAGCCATAAAAGAAGTGAAAAATGTTTTAAATGAACTGCCGGAAGAAATAGAAAAACAACTTGAATACGGTAAAAAGAAAGTTCAAGGCAGACTTTTGATGTCCACCGAATCAACGCTTGCCACGATGTACATGATGGTAGACGATTACTTCACGATAGGCAAGATAAGGGGAATAGATGAGATAACCGATGAAATAGAAAAAGTTAAAGAGTCAGATGTTTTCGAAATTTTCGACAAATACATGAAAAGAAAATGGATTCTTTCTTTTGTTGGACCATCTGGTTTAAAGGAAATTCTTAAGGATTGCGAATTCCTGGTGGATCACGGTGGCAGTTGAGTGGAAACGATTAGAGAAATTAAAAGACGGAGAAGTTTTGGCCGAAGATCTGGTTGATGAAAATTCGAATGTTTTGTTTTCAAAGGGCACTGTAATGACTAAAGAGAAGATACTTTTTCTCAAAGATAAAGCAGTTTTCTGGTTGCCCATGGAAGTTGGTAAGTTTGATGAATTTAGATTGAGAAGAAATTTCGTGAAAGATCAAGAATCGATCGAAAATGAAGAACCGATGGTAGGCTGGTTTGATTTTGCGATTCAGGAAGAAATTTATCGCGATTTCATAGATACTTTTGAAGACATCCTGAAGAATTTAAGATTTGCTGGAAAGACAAAGGTTGCCCTTTTTGATCGAATCGTAAACATACTTGTTGATGAAATTTCAAATCAGAAAACATTTGTGATAAATTTGTTTAGAAAATATCATAGCGGTTATGCTTACAAGCATGGAATAAATACCGCTATTCTTTCTTTGATGACAGGTGTAACGTTTTCGATGCAGAGGCAAAATCTCGTTCTGCTTGCAAAAAGTGCCATTCTGCACGATATAGGTTACATATTCATGGATGATCCGAATTACGTTGACATAGGTAAATTACCCGAAAGGGAAAAAGTGATTCAACATATAAAGGTAGAACGTGAAATACTTTACTCATGGAATTTTATAGATAATTCAGAAGTAACAAACGCAATTTTAGATCATCACGAAAAATATGACGGGAGCGGTGTGCCTCTTGGCAAAGCCAAAGATGAAATAAGTTTGTACGCCAGGATAATTCAAATTTCCGACGCTTACGATTCTCTTGTATCTACGACGCCTGAGGCGTTGAAAATGAACCCTTATCAGGCAATGAAATGGATACTGGCAAGGGCAGGTCAGGATTACGATCCTCAGATCATGAATGTTTTCTTAAAGGTAACCGGTATGTATCCAACCGGCACCCGTGTAAAACTCAGTAACGGAAAATCAGGAACGGTGCTAAGATCAAGTAAAAGTGGATTACTTATTCCCGTTGTCGTGGTTGACGATAATTTGATCGATCTTTCAAAAGATAAAAGCATCTGGATAGAAACTGTCATTTATTGAAAGGAGGAATTTTTATGAAAGATGTTGAAAAATTCACCTATTTTCTTCCCACCAAGATCGTATTCGGATCGGGGAAAATAAACGATCTGGGTGATCTCGTGAAAGGAATGGGGAAAAAAGTTTTGATCGTCACGGGAGGAAAAAGCGCCAAGTCAACAGGTTTGATCGACAGAGTGATAAAGCAACTTGACAAAGCGGGAATCGAACATGTCCACTTTGACAAAATAGTCCCCAATCCACTTGCCACAACTGTTGATGAAGGTGCCAAAATAGCCAAAGATGAAAATTGCAACTTTGTCATGGGCATTGGAGGAGGAAGTCCAATAGACTCTGCGAAGATGATCGCCGTTGTGGCAAGATCAGGCGGAAATTGCTGGGACTACACAAATGTTGGCGGCGGAAAAGTTCCAAAAGCAGCCCTACCCATAGTTGCAATACCAACGACGCACGGAACCGGTACAGAAGCAGATCCATTTGCAGTCGTGACAAACCCAAAAACGAAAGAAAAAATCGGTGTTGGATTCGATGCAACCTTTCCAACCTTATCAATAGTGGATCCGGAATTGATGGTCTCTTTGCCTTCGAATCAAACCGCATCAACGGGAATGGATGCTTTCTATCATGCGATAGAATCATATTTAAACCTTAATCACCAACCAGCATCGGATCTTTTGGCACTTGAGGCTATATCTTTGATAAATCAGTACCTTCCAGTGGCATACAAAGATGGCAAAAACATAGAAGCACGTACGGCACTTGCATGGGCAAGCACTGCCGCTGGCATATGCGAAACGCTTTCCGGATGCATAGCAAATCACTCTCTCGAACACCCAATAAGCGGTTATTACAACATAACGCATGGTGTGGGACTTTGTGCGACCGGTCCTACGCTTTTTGAGTACATTTTGCCGCACGTCAAAGAAAGACTTGCAAAAGTTGCTCTGACGATGGGTGCTCCACAGGACATAACAGACACAGAAGCACTCGCAAAAATGTCGATAGAACTTTTAAGAAGACTCCAAAAATCTGTCGATCTTGATGTATCGCTTTCAAAGATAGGTGTTGAAAGATCGAAGATAAAATCTCTTGCCGCCGATGCGATGAGAACGATGGGCGGACTTGTTGAGGTAACACCGGGGAATCTTAAAGTTGAAGACCTTGAAAAGATATATGAAAAATCATTTTGAAATTTAAAATTAATGTGATATAATTTTATCCTTTCCAAATTTCAATATAAGGGGGTAATGAGAAATGCGGAAGTACATTGTTTTGGTGGCGTTGGTTTTGATACTTGCTTTTTCGGCTTTGGCTGCGGGCATTCAGTTCAACATTCTGACCTACTACACGATGAATTTGCAAAATCAAACATCGTCGCAACCTGCAAACATCTTTCCTATAGCCTACCTTAATATTCCAGTCATGAAAGGGCTAAACATAAGCATTCAAGACTACCTTTCAACGAGTTTAGCGACCTTCTCAGCCTTCGGTGTAACTCTAATTCAGCCGACATTTTGGTATGCCAATTATTACTCTGGAGACTGGAACATCTATGTCGGTAAATTCAGATCTAACCATGTTTTGACAAGAGAATCAAATTACTTATGGATAATGCCATGGGTAGGTGGATTTTACGATTACGTCACCGGTGGCGAGATCAACTATAACCCCGGGAATTTTGCAATGGGCGTGAGATATGATGAGCCAAGTTCGACTTTCGGAGGATACGTTGGATACGCCGCTAAAAATGCGAGTCTTTACGCGTATGCCGCCCAGGATTTTAAGTATACCAACAAACTTCATCTTTCGGCAAATGGTCAGTTGAATTTCAACCTCGGAGATGTCTCGATGTCAGCCATAGGAGCGGCAGCATACGATCTTAACACAACTAATCCGACTTTTGGAATGCCAACGTTTGAAGGTGAGTTAAATGCGAATTACAACCAATTTTCATTCCAGGGACTTTATGCAAGTCAACCGACGAGCAGTTCAGCCTATATCCATTACGATACAACGGATCCTGACAGATACGGATACCCGTTACAGGTTGCAAATGCTATTTTGACTTACAATCTTGATAAGTCCAACGCAATAGGCGGTCTTGTCGACTGGAATTCAAAACTTTCTTCGCCGTCCTTCGGATTGTTCTATCAGCACGGATATTTCAGCATAACGGTTGGTACCGGCAACATGACCGGATCCATCCCGGGAAGCAATTACATAGTACTTAATTATTCAACTTATGTTTCTCTGCCTTTGACTTCAGGGCCCTTGTTCTAAAGAGTAACCCAATTCATTGCCCACGAAAGTGGGCAATTTTTCTCTAAAATTGCTGAACAAGACACGTTGGACCACCAGTACCTTTTACAAATTCTGAAAGATCGATCTCATGAACTTCAAAGCCAAAATTTTTCAAGATCTTCATGGCAGTGAGATTTGACTTTTCCGCTATTATTTTGTCGGGTGGTAAAAAAATAACGTTACCGCTTATGAAATTATCAGATAGTACCTCTAAAATTTTGAAATCATTGAAAAAATCCTTTTCAAAAAGACTTTTAACACCGATGAGATTTTTCCCACCCAAAAATGTCATCATACCTCCAAGATGCAAATAAGGATGGGGAACTTTTGCAACTCTTATTTCATATCCAAGAAAGGAAAGAATTTTTGATAATTGTTTTATTCCTTCAGAATTAGTTCTTGTTGAAAAGCCAAGGAAGGCAACATGATCGGAAAGAATAACATCGCCGCCTTCTGCCGTTGCCGGGAATGTTATTTCTCCTATGCGATTCTGACCCATAGATTCAAGTACATTTCCAAGCCATTCTTCTTCTGAACGTCTACTTTCAAGTCCCATTCTCATTTTAATATATCCGAAAGGAGTGCAAAAAACAGGATCTTTTGTGAAAACCGAATTTGGATGATCTTTCAATTCTTCCACCTTTATGACTTTATGGCCGAAATTTTCTATCGTTGAAGAAAGTTTTCGATGTTGGAATATCGCCGTCTCAACTTTCGCCTTTTCAGTTATGTTATGAATTTTAAGATCTTCAACCTCGAAATACGCCTTGTAAGGTTCGCACATCAAAAAATTCATTGATTTTCTCCTTTCAAAATATACCCATCACTTTAAAAGCTGAATGCTTATTTACTGTAAGCGCAGGGCAGGATGCCTCAATCGGAATTTAAAACCGGTTCAGTATATTATAACAAATCAGGCCACAAAGGCCTGATTGTTATTTTTTGTTATGGATTTATGGTTGTAACATAAGTAAACTTTCCATTCACAACTTCATTGACGACCGCAGATTTTATTGCATCTCCGCTTGCATCTATCGTTATGTAACCCGTGACACCTTCAAAATCTTTTGTGTTTCTTATAGCCGCGTTAATTTTTTCCGGATCTGTCGATCCAGATCTTTGAATTGCATCTCTCAAGAGCAAGTACGAATCGAAACCAAGCGCGGCAAAGGCTGAAGGAAGTGTTTTGTAAATTTCTTGGTACTTTTGAACGAACTCCTTTCCTATTTGTGTCGATGGATGTTCAGCGTTAAAACTTGTCGTGTAGTACAAACCGTTCACGGCATTTCCTCCGATGGTTATAAGTTGTGGAGCCTCTGCACCATCTCCGGCAAGAAAAGCGCCGGTATAACCAAGTTGTCTTGATTGACGGGCTATCAACGCTATTTCGGGATAATAGCCCGGAATATAAATTAAGTCTGGATTATGACTCAGTGCGTCTGTAACCTGTGCACTGAAATCTTGATCGCCTGATTGATAGTATTCTCTGTAAACTTTTCCGCCACCCGCTGTGAAATCTTTTATAAAGAAATTTGTCAGACCAACGCTGTAATCCTGTGCCACGTCGGTGAATATGACGGCTGTTTTTGCTTTGAGATAGTTAAGTGCAAACACGGCTGCAACATGTCCCTGAAATGGATCGATGAAACATACCCTGGAAATGTAATTTTTCCCTTGCGTTACAAGCGGATCCGTTGAAGCCGGTGATAGCATTGGTACATGTGCTTTTTCCGCAATAGCGCCACCTGCCATGGTGTTGGAACTCGCAAGTTCACCTATTATGGCGACAACCTTGTCAAGATATATAAGTCTGCTAACGACATTTGCCGCTTCAGTCTTGTCAGATCTGTTATCTGCAAGTACAAGTTGAATTTTATCGCCTAAGACCGTAGGAAACATCTGTTGGGCAATTTGAACGCCTTCATAAGTCTGCTGACCAAATGCCGATATGCCTCCGGTCATCGGAAATGCAATACCCACCTCTATATTCCCGCCCATCACCATTACGGAAACCATTGCCAATACCAAGAACAACACCAAACGTTTCACTGCTAAAACCTCCCTTTATGTGAGATAAAAAAAGCCGCGCTATAAAAACGCGGCCTGACAGGTTTCTAAATTTGCCCGTCAGGCCATGTTTATTATCACCACCAAATTTTCTAACAAAATTTCTTTAAACATGCACTCACCTTATCTTTAAGATTTCAATGATTTTAACATTTAACATTAAAGAAGTCAATTAAGAAAGTGTTAACTTTTTTTGCTTTTTAGTTGATCAATTTAAAATATCGAACGTCCTAATGTATGATTTTTCAAGGAAGATCGAAGGAAAGATTCAAAGGACCGTTTTGATCCCTTAATCCAAGCACATGTACATGCCATCCGCTTAGATCAAAAAGTTTTGGAATGTAAACCCTGTTACCATGTATAGAAACATCGTTTTTGTTCAAAATCACATTTGAAGCGCCGCTGGTCATTTCAAAAACGGGATTTGCGTAAAAATAAACATTTCCTGAAAATAGAATGGTGACGTTTGTAGAGGTGTATGTTACGCTTTCAACTTTCAAAGGTTGCGGATGAACGGTGAAATTAACCTTATTTACAATCGCATTGTTTATGCTGACGGTAAAAACATAATCACCGTAAGATGAAAGCCACGTTGCGTAGAAATTAGGTGAACTGCCATAAACCTGTACCGGCACGCCGTTAACGTAGGCTGAAACGTTAAATTGCTTTGAATTTGAAGCGGCAAAAAATGGTATATTTATCATTCCTGTGGATGTAGCATTGATAGTTGGAATTAGAACAACACTCGTTGCACCATCAGATGCGATTAAAACATCTCTTGTCACAGATTCAAAGTGTCCGATGTCATCGACAACCGTACACGTTGCCTCGTAAAGACCTTGAGTTTCAGATGTCGGGATCTTCAAATTAAAAGTGTACGTGTTACTTGCGTTGGCACTTAATTCATCACTTAAATTTCCAATTTTTAAACCAACACTCTGAATACCGTTTGGAGAATAAGCGTAAACAGTTATGGTAGATTGATGTCCTGCGGAGATCATTTCAGGCATACTCGTAAATTGAATGTAAGGTTTTGCATTTGATGGTTTTACAACGTTGATGTAAAAAGTTGGCGTCGAGATTAAACCTTGACCGTTTATGGCCGTTACAGTGAAATCGTGAATTCCAAGATTTCCGAAAGAAAGATTAAAGGTGTTTGAGTTAAATGGGGTATTTTTACCATCCACGCTTAAAGATACGGATTGAATGCCGCTTTCCGGATCGTAAACGTCTATATGAACAGGAAAATTGACATCTTGAGATATCGTATCAGGATAAAAAGCCTTCACAATAGGTGGAGTTGAATCTTTGACAAAAAAACTATCGGTTTTTGTTGCCACATTTCCACCTGTTCCGGCGGCAAAAAGCGTTACTTTATGGTATCCGTAAACACCTAACCAGTTTGCAGTGTACAAAGAAGTCCCAATCAAAGTCGTAGGAATAGGTGCTCCGTCGAGTTCAAACACAACGCCAGATAAACCATTTGAATCAACGACGTTTGCAGAAAAACTTATATTTTGTCCTGAAAGCAGAGTTGCTGATTTTGTGAAATTATAAATCATAGGTTTCGAAGAACCTCTCACGAGCATGCAAGAAGATAGTGCCAGGATTAAAACTAAAATCGAAAATATGAATAAAAATTTTTTCATTTACTCAAAAATCCAAACCAAGGCCAAATCTCCATTCTTTCACTCCCGAAAAAGATGTAAAATTGGTTATGCTGCCTTGTGCCTCTCCAAAGGCTGAAAAATTGCCAAGGAAAAGATCTGCACCTATGTGATAGTAAAGAGGATTGAGGGAGACCGGACTGAATCCATTTTGAAAAGAAAACTGCGTTTGCAAGCCAACACCTAAATATGGCCTTATGTTGCCGGTTGGTAAAGATACAAGCAAAGTTGGCAAAAGGCTCCATGAACTTACATTTCCGAGTTGAGTTAGATCTAAAATATTGTTTACCGTTCCCTCGATTGTAAGTTCAACTCCGAGTATGCCCAAAGATTTAACGGTTAAACCCACCGCATAACCTGAAGACGAAGTCAAAATCCCCGTACTTGCGTTTATCGACATCACGGCAAATGAGGAAACTGCCAAAAGCATTGTTAGGGTTAAAACCAAGATCAAAAGTTTCATGAATCCTCCTCCTTTATTTTATAAACGTAAGTAAAATCACACCTATCGCCACTGTAAGTACTATCAAGGGCATTATCAACGACTGGTTATTCGTGATCGTAAACTCATAGTTCGAAGAAAAGCCCACAACATTGGTAACTTTTACAACAAAGGTTCTCGAACCTGTAAAATCTCCAATTACGAAATTAACGTTTCCGTTAAGGAAATCATTCTTCCCCATAAAACTAAGGGTATTATCAGCATTTCTAACGTATAGTTCAGCGTCTTTGAGCCCTATTAAATCTGTCGCCGCAACGGTTATGCTGTACTTTCCGCTTAAGAACAATTCACTTCCTGAAAATGATACCACTTTTGGGCCGTTGTTGTCGATACCCACCTTTTTTTGCACCAACAAAGACTCACCCGTGATAAGATTTGCTTTGGCAAACAGTGTATGAAAACCATCTTCGAACATCTGAGTGTTAACATTTGCCTCAAAAATCTTTGGAGAATTATCTGAGACAGCAATCGGTTGATCCAAAATTGTTTGGTTGTCCATTATGATTTGCACATTTTCTCTGCCATATCCGGGTGGAACTATCGCAAAAATCTTTTCTGTACCTTTTAAGTAATTGCCATAATCGGGAAGATTGGAAATTCCAATTCCATTTTCGATATTTGTCATGATTTTGTAAGAAACAACAAGAGCAGTCGCAACAGATGTTAGATACCCATTTTCACTCTTGAAGGTCACGTAAGAATACAAACTTGTCGATGGCAAAGTTGAATTGAAAGTCCATTGCCTGTCGAAGAATTTTCTCACTTTCCCGTTGAAATACACTTCAAGCGTTATGGGCATACCGTCTCCAGAAAATCCGCCTATCTGGAAGTTGCCATTTTCGCCGGTGAAGACTATGGCCGGTGATATCTCAAAGGCAGGTCCGCTCCCTACGGAGCGGACGACACCCTCTGCCATTACAAAACATGCCAGAAAAGCAGACAAAATCAAGACAAATGCTTTCAACATGATTTAGAACTCCCATATTGATCCGTTGTTCATCAAAACATTTCCAAGCATGTCCGTTATTCCATTTACGGTTACAATGTAAGGGCCGTAAGGAATTTTAACGTCTTTCACGCTGATTACATTACCATTTATCGTTGGAGTCCCCAAATTGGTTATCTTACCGTTAAGGTCTTCCAAATTAACAACTGGTGTACCTTCAATGTCTTTGTTGAAATAAATCGACAGAGTTTCATTTGAAAGTTTAACATCTTTTATCGCAGGTCCTAAGGTATCAACGTAAACAGTCACATCTTGTGATGAATTATTTCCAGCCATGTCAACCGCTTTCAATTCAACTTTAACGTACTTTCCATCGATATCCGCAAAGGCTTTTCTGAGAGAAACGGTGTATGCTCCAGTCGATGAAAAAATGTTGAAGTACAGAGGTTTATCTTCAAGATTTGCATTTAAAGAGGCATATCTGAGATCTTTACCTTCTACGTTCAACTTGAACATCGCATCCGATCTCATCGTTATCGTTGAAGGAATTGAAAGACTTACAACAGGTGCCGATGGATCGACGAATATCGCCAGCCTCGCATTGAACATGCTTGTTTTACCGTTAACAGGATTTGTCGCTAAGATGTTTAAATCATTTATGCCGGATAGGCTAAATGACTGGTTTTCAACCTTTTTACCGTTTAGCGTGATCTGGAATTCAGGCTTCATCATACCGGATGTGATTCCGCTTACGGCTATCGTTGGAGTTGATTTCTCAAAAGCGTAAAATTCAGATCCATTCTCGAGTTTTTGCCCGTCCAAATATACGTTGATAACAGCAGGTTGCGTATCGACAAAATATCTTTTCACAACCGGCGTTGCATGCTTGCCAAGATAATCCGTTGCCTTGATTTCGAAAGTTGATTCACCGCTAATCTTCACACTCGTTATCGTTGCGATCCAAGTGGAATCACTTACATTAACGGCTTTTATACCGTCGACCGTTACTTCCTTTATCCCGATACCAGTACCATCATTTGTTTGTATCGTGATTTTCAAAGGCGTATTTGGGCCGTAAGTCGCAGGATAAGTTACGTTGACGATTTGCGGATTTGCAAGGTCAAATGCAAAATAGAAATCTTTTGTGCTTTCGGTCTTAAGACCATTTATTTTATTCATCGATGTTAAATCAACGCTGTAAAAACCTGTGCTGTTTAACCTGATCTCGGTGGATTCTTGAGATAGTTTGAAGATGTTTCCGTTGATATTCACAGTCGTGTCGGGCATAACCTTAGAATCAGTTGTCGCCGATATTTTTATATAAGCGGGCGGTTCTAAATTCCAGTACTGTCCATCTTTTGTCATCATTTGTGCGATCGGTACGATTTCAACGTAAGGAGGTTTGGCATCCACGAAGTACCTCGTAGAAGCCGAAGTTGATAGGTTAAGTTTGTCGTATGCCGTGATCTTTACCTGAACGTAAGTGCTCGTTGCCACTTTGGGGCTTGTAAGTGTCGCAATCCATGTCGTACCGCTTGCTTTAGCGTTAACATCGTTGATCGTTACAGAACTTATGCCTGGGCCATTTTCATCGCTAACTTTGATCTTTGCCACAAAAGTATTTGCAGGAGAGGTTGTTGACGGCAAAGTTATTTTTTCGATTTGAGGTGGAATTGTGTCAAATGCCAACTTGTAAGTTTTGGTCAGCACAGTAGAAAGACCGTTGACCTGATTGGTGGACACAACTGTTATCGTGTAAGTTCCGGGAGAAGTCAAATCGATTGATGTAAAATTGTTACCACTGTAAGCGATAGGATCTTTGTTGATGATAACCTCTGTTTGTGGAGAAACACCCGAATCTGTCGTAGCACTTATTTCTATTTTTATAGGTTCATTACCTTTGTTCCAGTAAGTTCCATCGATATTTGTAGAGGCAATTGAAATCATGCTGATATGAGGAGGATTTACATCGACAAAATATTTTTCGGTCAAAGACGATTCATTTCCAAGATAGTCGATGGCTTTTACCGTGAATTTTTCGTAACCGCTGGAAGTAGATTTGGCACTTAGAAGCGTTGCCTCCCACGTATCATCGTTGACTTTCGATGCTGCTTTATCACCGATCATGATCTTACTTACGCCTATTCCGTTATCATCCGTTGCCACGACAGAAATTTTCATAGTTTCATTTGGCCCTATGTATTTATTATATGAAACATTTGAGATGTGAGGATTTTGATTGTCCACTCTGGCGTTAACAATGTAAGATGCACTCGTTGATAATCCGCTTATCGTATCTGTGGCCGCGATGTTAACCTTGTAAGTTCCGGAACTTTTGAAACTTACGGTGGCTATCTTCGCACTGTATTCTTCAATTGTGGCCTGAGATATATCTGTTATTTTCTTTCCATTCACGTTAATTGCGATTTGCGGTGCCATACCGGCACAAAACGTTGTGGCCATAAACGTTAGAGATGGAAGATCGTATTTTCCCCACATGATTCCGTTCCTTGTCATCGATGCGGTGTTGGTTACCTTAAGGTACGGTGGCATTCCATCGGAAATCACCCTGATCGTCGACGAAGATTGATTACCGGCACCGTCCGTTGCCATTGCGATTATGCCGAACGGTCCTGTTTTCGAAGGTGTTGAAATCGTGGCACCCCACGTTGAATTATAAAGTAACTTCGCGTTGATACCGTTTATAACCACAGTCGCGATCCCGCTTGTAGTTGAAATAGCCGTCACGTTTATAGGAACATTCGAATTTGCAGGAAGATATGGCTTCATCTCTAAGAATTTGACAACCGGCAAGTTGGTGTCAACAACGTATCCCGCTATCGATGAAAAGATTTCTCCCGCCACGTTAACCGTCTTGACTGAAAAAATGTGCCATCCATTTTTGAGATGTGAAATTTCAACGTTAAAAGATCGTGAAAGGTAAACTGTCGCTGAAGGACTTACATTTATGACGGAAGCAACCTGAGTGTCTACCATAAATTCGATTTTGGCGAGTCCAAGTCCACCGTAAACTTTTACAGGTACCGTTACGTTAGAGACGTTACCTATGTAAGAATTTCTCGATGGTATCAACTTGCCTATTTCTATGACCGGATTTGCGTTTATAGAAACGGTAACGGTTGTCTGTTTATCAAAACTTTCTCCGTTTTGCGTTATAGCGTTTACAAGTAAAGGAAAGTCTTGTGATGATTGAATTACAGATGGCGCCGTGAAATCAAAAGCAGCCGTCGATCCAGTAGCCTTCAAAGTCTTTCCATCAAAAGTCGTGGTTATGTAAGAGATTGGTTCTCCTGAAGTCGAATAAGCGCTTACAAATACCTTGAATGGGGCATTTGCAAGTACTTGCTGGGGATATACCTGCACTTGCATTTGAATGATTTGTGCACCTGCAAACAAACTAACGACGGTAATCAAAACAATCAATAAAAAGATTACCTTTTTCACAATTTTACCCCCTTTACAGGACTTTATTACAATTTATTATTATACCACGTTTCATGCTTGATCAAATTTTTTAACTTTTTGAGCAAGAATTCTCCTCCCTCTGAGCAAAGAATGTGCAGGTGATGTTTTCAGGACAGGATCTTTTCGAAGGGCATTTTGATTCTTTCAAAACTTTCTATCTTACCGCTGTCTATTCTTATGTATGCAGTTGCGTATTTCAAAATTTTTTCATCGTGGCTCACTATGACGAAAGTTTGTTTATTTTTTTCGTTGAGAAATTTTATGAAATCCATAACCATGAAAGATGTTTTTGTGTCAAGTGCGCCGGTAGGTTCGTCTGCCCAGACGATTTTCGGTTCTCCGGCTATTGCCCTTGCAACGGCAACTCTTTGCCTTTCGCCACCGCTTATCTGTGCGGGAAATTTATCTATTACATGTATAAGTCCGTTTTCTTTGAGTACTTCTATTGCCCTTTGATTTGCCAGTTTTTCAGGCCAACCGCGCGCAAGTAAAGGCAAAGCGACATTTTCTTTCACGGTTAAAACATTTATAAGGTTATACTCCTGAAATACAAATCCCATATTCTCGGCCCTGAACTTCGTCTTTTTGTCATCCGGTAATTTGCTCAGATCCACACCGTTTATGACAATCTCTCCGGAAGTTATGTCATCGATGCCGGACAGACAATTGAGAAGGGTCGTTTTGCCGCTGCCAGAAGGACCATATATGAAGAAAAGATCACCCTCTTCTATTTCAAAATTCATACCTCTTAGGGCTTCATAAGAAAGTTCACCGCTCTTGTAAATTTTTCTGATGTTTTTAACTATCACCAAAGCCAAGGCTTTTCCTTCTTTCCTTACCACCAATCATTCTCTATTATAATTTTATACTTTGTTTTGCAAATTGTGAGTAAAAATATCATGTCATTTGTGAAACGGATAAAAATTTTTGATTGTATACTAAACCAGTTTTAAATTTCGAATCACCGCTGCGGCAGGTGCCCCCCTCGATGTCTGTCCTCGCGCTGCTGCGAAGGCCATCTCGGAGGCATCCTGCCCTCCGCTTAAATTAAATGAGCATTCGACTTTTAAAGTTATTTAAGATACTCTAATAAAGTTAAAATATCTCTCAAAAATGATAAAATTGATTTAGAGGTGTTTAAATGGGAGATTTTGTGCATCTTCATCTGCATACCGAATACAGTCTTGGCGATTCCATTGTGAGAATGGATGCGCTGATGGACGAAATCAAAAATTTTGGTATGAGGGCCGTGGCAGTAACCGATCACGGTACATTGGGAGGTGTGCATAAATTTTGGTCTTCGGCTAAACAGCATGGAATAAAACCGATAATCGGTTGTGAAATATACGTAAACGGCGAAGAAAAAAAGAGAAATCATCTTACGGTGATCGCCAAAAATAAAAATGGATATCTTTCAATTGTTAAAGCACTTAATTCCATGGCCAAATCCGGCAAGAAATTTTTGGAAGATAAAGATGTTTTCGAAATGAAAGACGTTATGATACTTTCCGGATGCATGAACGGGAAAATACCAAGATTTATTTTATCGGGTGAAATATCAAAGGCTCGCAACACAGCCCAATCTTATCTCGAAAGATTTGGAGAAGATTTTTACATCGAAATCATGAGAACCGGCCTTAAAGAACAAAAAGATCTTAACATGGATCTTTTGGACTTGGCCAAAGAATTGAATATAAAGATTGTTGCGACAAACGATATCCATTTCATAAAAAAGACCGATGCCTTGTCTCATGGCTTGTTTGTTTCAATGGGAAGAAATATGAGATGGGATGGCACTTTCGCTTACGGAAGTGATGAATATTACCTTAAATCCCCAAATGAGATGAAAGTGCTTTTCGATGATTTACCATCGGCAATTGAAAATACACTTGAGATATCTTCAAAATGTACCGATTACGATCTTAAACCAGATTTGAATTTGCCTCTTTTATCTGAAGATGATTGTAAAACAATTCGAAATACCATTGATCTTGAAAAACTTGACGATCAAAAGTTAACAAGAGTAAAAAAAGAGTTGAAATTGATAGAGTCAAAACGATTTTGCACATATTTTTTGACAGTCTCAAATATCATTCGTATCGCCGAAAAACTTGGGATATTGATAGGACCTGGAAGAGGATCTTCGGTCTCTTCTCTTGTTTCTTACCTTTTGGGCATAACGTCTATAGATCCCCTTAAGTACGATTTGCTTTTTGAAAGATTTCTCAACGAATCAAGGACCGGTGATCCTGATATAGACATAGACGTCGAAGACGATCAAAGAGGCACGCTTATTTCGGCGCTTTCCCAAAATTACGGGGTAGATCACATCGCACAAGTCGGCGCTTACGGAACGCTTGGATCAAGGGCCGTTGTAAGATCTGCCGGTAAATCTCTTGGACTTAGCGACAGAGTTATAGAAGATATCGCATGGAGAGTTTCCGGATATGGAACTATTTCAGAGGCTCTTTCAAAAAATCAAGAATTGAAAAAAATCTCTCAAAGCGTTGAATTGAGGAATTTAATGGATTATTCGGTAAAACTCGAAGGCCTCGTTCATCACAAAACGACTCATGCCGCAGGCATCATAATATCTAAAGAAGAGATCAACGATAAAATGCCTCTGACTTTCGACGGTCAAAGATGGATAACGGAATTCGATATGGAATCTCTTGCGGATTTAGAAGTAACCAAGATAGATTTGCTTGGTCTCAAAACCCTCACGAACATCAAAGATACACTTGGAAGCGCCACAAGAGAGGATTTAATGCGAATACCGATAGATGATCCTCGAATATACGATATCCTCAGAAAAGGCAATACGGTTGGAATATTTCAACTTGAAAGCACTTCTGCCACTTCGCTGACAAAAAAACTGTCTCCTGAAAATTTCAACGATGTGATAGCACTTCTAAGCCTTAACAGACCCGGGCCTATGTATTCTGGGGTAGCAGATGAATATGTGAGAAGGCGTCACGGCGGATCTGTCATGAAAGACGATTTTGGCCTTGACAGTATCTTAAAAGATACTTATGGAATGATGATATATCAGGAACAGATCATGAAAATATCAAATGATGTGGCAGGCTTTTCGGGAGAAAAGGCTGATATGTTTAGAAAGTCTATTTCAAAAAAAGATCCGGTTCTAATGGAAGAATTGAGATCTGACTTCGTAAAAGGATGCGTTACAAACGGTTATGTTGAATCCAAAGCGCTAAGGCTTTTTGAAACCATAAGTAATTTTGCATCTTACGGTTTTAACAAATCTCACAGCGTTGCTTATGCTTATATAACGGTTTGGACGGCTTACCTTAAAGCGACAAAACCTGCTGAATTTATATCATCTTTGATGAATTCGAATATTTCAGAACCTGCAAAACTTTTGATGTACGAGAAGGAACTCAATAAATTATCTATAAAACTCCTTCCGCCGGATATAAACGAATCGAAAACCTTCTTTTATTCCGATACAAAAGCCGTAAGAATAGGTTTTGCGGCGATAAAGGGCGTTGGAACGAATCTTGGACGTGTTATAGAAGAGGAACGATCGAAAGAAAGATTCGAAAATTTTCAAGATTTCGTTTCAAGAACGAGAAAAAAAATAAACGTAAAAGCGCTTGAATCTTTAATTTTAAGCGGAACTTTTGATTCTACCGATCCAAACAGAAAATATTTGATGGACAATCTTGAAATGATAGTTGATCTTGCAAGCGGCGGATTGAAGATCATCCAGCAACAACTGTTTGAAAACGGATCAAAGGCATCGCTTCCATCTTCAGAAAATTATCCGGATTATGATTTGAACGAAAAGATGAAACTCCAAAGGCAGTATTTAGAAATAGGGCTGAATCTGGCAAATTCAGATGGATTTGCAAGGGTTATTGAAAGTGGATTCGGAAAAGTGTCATTTCAAATTTTTGAAAATGAAGGTAAAATTTTTGCAACCGATGGAGAAAACGAAGTTGCATTTTCTTATTCCGAACCTCTAAAAGAGGGAGAAACTTATGAAGGAGATTTCATTTACAAAAACGGAAATATGATCCTTTCCAAACTCACAAAAAGTTCGGATAAAACTTACATATACATAAAAGATCCAACCGAAATGCAAGAATACATGCAACGCATCGTTGAAATGAAAGGACATCATGTTATTTTCAAATTTGAAGATCTATCCCTCACATTAGACGATAAAACTTTAAAAGAGGAGGAGTACTGATGGAAAATTTTGAAATCCAGAAGAAATACGAAGAATGGGAAACACAGACGAAAGCACTCATAAAAAAATATCCAGAAGAAGGAAATTTAAACACGAGTTGGTCAGAAACGGTCAAAAGACTTTACACCCCTTTGGATACGCCAGATTATTCGAAGATAGGCTTTCCGGGTGAGTATCCTTTCACGAGAGGCGTTCAGAACACCATGTACAGAGGAAAACTATGGACAATGCGTCAATATGCTGGTTTTGGAACGGCCGAAGAATCGAATAAAAGGTATAAATACTTGCTTGAACAGGGGCAAAGCGGTCTTTCCATAGCATTTGATCTTCCGACGCAGATAGGTTACGATTCAGATGATCCGCACTCTCTGGGAGAAGTTGGTAAAGTTGGCGTTGCCATAGATTCCCTTTACGACATGGAAACACTTTTCGATGGTATTCCTCTTGACAAAGTAAGCACTTCAATGACGATAAACGCCACAGCATCAACACTCCTTGCCATGTACATAGTTGTCGGTGAAAAACAGGGCGTTAAAAGAGAAAAATTGCGTGGAACTATTCAAAACGATATTCTAAAAGAATACATAGCACGGGGAACTTACATATATCCGCCTAAACCTTCTATGAGAATAATAACCAACATATTTGAATTTTGTTCGAAAGAAATGCCACTATGGAATACGATAAGTGTCAGCGGTTATCACATAAGAGAAGCAGGGGCTAACGCGGTTCAGGAAGTTGCTTTCACAATAGCAGATGGAATAGAATACGTTAAAACGGCGATCGAGGCCGGCCTTGATCCAAATGTTTTTGGGAAAAGGTTATCTTTCTTTTTCGCCTCTCATAACGATCTATTTGAAGAGGTGGCAAAATTCAGAGCGGCAAGGCGTATATGGGCAAAAATCATGAAAGAAAGGTTCAAAGTCACAGACCCTGAGGCTTTGAAATTAAGATTTCATACCCAGACTTCAGGATCGACCCTTACCGCGCAACAACCCGAGAATAACATCGTAAGGGTTGCCATTCAGGCACTTGCAGCCGTTCTTGGAGGTACTCAATCTCTGCATACTAACTCTATGGACGAAGCACTTGCTTTGCCAACTGAAGATTCGGTAAGAATTGCGTTGCGTACCCAGCAGATAATAGCCTACGAATCAGGTGTTGCAAAAACCGTTGATCCACTTGGAGGTTCATACTACGTTGAATCTTTGACCGATGAAATAGAAAGAAAATCTTTTGATTATATAAAACATATAGACGAAATAGGCGGGATGATAAATGCCATAGAATCTGGGTATGTACAACAGGAGATATCCAACAGTGCTTACAACTATCAAAAAGCAATAGAATCGAAAGCACAGATAATAGTCGGTGTCAACGATTTCACAACGGAAGAAAAGAATTTGAGAAAAACCATGAAAGTAGATGATGAACTTGAAGCAAAACAAATTGAAAATCTTAGAAAGATGAAAAATAATAGAGATACATCGACCGTGAAATCGAACCTTGCAAATCTTGAAAAAGTTGCCAGATCGAATGGAAATCTCATGTATCCGATAATCGATGCGGTGAAAGTGTATGCAACTGTGGGTGAAATATCTGATACTTTGAGAAAAGTTTTCGGCGAATACAAAGAATCTGTCATAATTTGATGAAATTTAAAGTTGATCAAGTATAATGTACATGACAAATATACTTAATTCGATTTAAAAGCCGAATTGTCATTTACCGTAAGCGGAGGGCAGGATGCCTCCGAGATGGCCTCCGCAGCAACGCGAGGACCAGACATCGAGGAGGTACCCGCCGGAAGCGATGATTCGGAATTTAAAGTTGATTAAGTATATTTGAGAGAAAATTGAAGGTGAGAAAATGAATTATTCTTTAAAATGCCTCAACTGCGGTACAATTTACGATCCAAAGGACGTTATGTACACCTGTCCAAAATGCGGGCCGAGATTGGGAACTCTTGAGATAGTCATTGGCGAATATCCACGATATCCATCTTTCGATCTCAAATCAAAAGGTATATGGGCATTTTCAGAATTTTTGCCGCTCGATGAAGATCATCATGAAGTCCCACTTTTTATAGGAAATACCCCGATTTACGAAAAAAAATCTCTTGCCCAAAAAATGGGCTTATCTGATTTATGGATAAAAGATGACGGACGTAATCCTACCGGATCTTATAAAGATAGGGCTACCGCCATGGCAATATCAAAAGCAAAATCATTGCATGTTAACACCATTTATTGTGCATCGACGGGAAATGCGGCCTCTTCTCTTGCGGGACTGACAGCGGCCAGCGGCATGAAAAGCATCATTTTTGTTCCCAAAACCGCTCCGGAAGCGAAGATAACGCAACTTTTGGTTTACGGCGCAACCGTTATGGCCGTTGATGGCACTTACGATGAAGCCTTTGATCTGTCCATGGAAATTGGAAATGAGTTCGGTTGGTACAGTCGGAACTCGGCTATAAATCCTTATTTACTTGAGGGCAAAAAAACCGGATCCATGGAAGTGGCCGTTCAACTTGATTTTAAAATTCCTGATTTTGCGATTGTAAGCGTTGGAGATGGTACGGTTGTCAGTTCAATCTACAAGGGTTTTAAAGATATGAAGATGGCAGGTTTAACGGACAAAATTCCTAAAGTCATAGGTGTTCAATCCGAAGGTGCAAATGCGGTCATGAGAACTTTCGAGTCCGGACATTTTGACAGACCTATCGATATCGATGCTCACTCCATGGCAGACAGCATAGCGGTTGGTAAACCTCGCGATGTTTTAAAAGCATGCAAATGGGTAAAGGAATCCGGAGGCTATTTTGTTTCGGTTACAGACGAAGAAATAGGAAAGGCGATAATTGAACTTGCACGTGAAACAGGTGTCTTTGGAGAACCGGCGGGTGCCGCGGCGTATGCCGGATTAAAAAAGATTGCAAAATCTATTCAGGGCAAAAGCGCTGTCATATTCATCACGGGAAACGGTCTTAAGGATGTCAAATCGGCAAGAAATTTTACGAGTCAGGTGAATTACGTGAAACCAGATCCAAAAGACGTGAAAGATGTTTTGAGGAAGATTGGATTGATTTAGGAGGAGCGATATGATCGTAAAGTTCAAATTAAACGGCGAATCAGTGGAAGAAAATGTGGCCGATGATGAAAGAGCCCTTGACTTTTTAAGAAGAATAGGCATGAAAAGTGTCAAAGAAGGATGTGGGGAGGGAGAATGTGGTGCGTGTACTATAATAGTTGATGGTAAAAACGTAGTTTCATGTCTTATGTTAGCGGCAGAACTTGATGGGACAGATGTTTTAACTACGGAAGGCCTTTCGAAGGATGGCACGCTTGATCCCATTCAAGCGTCTTTTGCGGATATCGGAGCCGTGCAGTGCGGATTTTGCACGCCCGGCATGGAGATGTCGGCGAAAGCTTTGCTGATCAAAAATCCTAAGCCTTCAGAAGAAGACATCAAAAAAGGTCTTGAAGGCAATCTTTGCAGATGCACCGGTTATTTCAAAATAATAGAGGCAGTTAAAAAGGCGGCCGATAAAAATTGATCGTTCCTGCAATTCTCGCCGCAGGAAAAAGTAAAAGGTTTGGAAGTCAAAAATTGATTTATCTTTACAAAGGCAAACCTTTACTTCAATGGACGATAGATACGGTAAGCGCACTTAAAGCAAAAGGAATTGTTGTGATTTCGGAAAACGTGGATCTTTCTTTGATAAATTTCAAAACTTTAAAAGTTTTAATCAATAAAAGAGTTGATCTTGGTTTATCTGAATCTGTGAAAATCGCTTTACTTGAAACAAAAGGCAAAGATGGAATTATGATTTTTCTTGGCGATATGCCCAAGATAGGTTTGAATCTCGCTGAAAAAGTTTTTGAAATGGCCGGTGAAAAAATCGTATTTCCGATTTACAATGGAGTAAAAGGTTTCCCTGTTTACATACCGTCAAAGTATTTTGACGAAGCAATGAAGATAGAAGGGGATAAAGGATTAAGAGATCTCTTGATTTCAAAGAGCGATATTATGACTTTTGAGTGGGGGGAAGAATGTATTTTTGACGTTGATTTCCTTAAAGATATAGAAGGGACGTGTTGAGATGAATTTCAAGTTCGTGATTCCTAAAAATGAAAAAGATCTCATAAACGAGTTTTCTGACGATAGATGTGTGCTTATGGCAGGAGGAACAGATTTGCTTGTAAAAATGAGATTAGGCAAAATCAAACCAGAAAAAATAATCAGCACCATCAAAGTTCCAACATTGCATACGCTTAGTTTTGACGGAGAAAAACTTACGATAGGGGCAAACGTTACGTACTCTGAGTTGCTCGATTTTAAACCCATCAAAGCAGAATTTCCCATTTTATACGATGCCATTCTGACGGTGGGTTCTCCGCAGATAAGAAACAGAGCGACTCTTGGGGGAAATATCATGAATGCTTCTCCGGCAGGGGATGGATTGCTTGCACTCTACCTTTCAGATGCTTCGGTGGAAATTTCGGATGGTGAAGTTCATGCAATTTCAGATTTCATAACAGGTCCCGGAAAAACAACGATCGGTCAGAAACGGTATCTCAAAAACATATTTATCCCGAAAAGAGATTGGACTCATAGATATTTTGAAAAGGTGGGGCAAAGGACTTCTATGACGATTTCAATAGCAAGTATAGGTGTGCTTTTGAAACTTTCAGGAAAGCGTATCGATGAGATACATCTTGCTTTTGGTTCTGTCGGACCAACCGTACTTAGAATGCGAGAGATAGAAACATTTGCAAAAGGTAAAGTGCTAAATGAAAAATTGCTTGACGAAATATCATCGCTTGTTTTTGAAAGCGTCAAACCCATAGACGATGTTAGAGGAAGTGCAGGCTACAGAAAAAGACTTTGCAGGAATCTTGTCTACAGGTTAAACGAATTTTTGTGAGCGATAGAAGGGAGGTAAAAATTGATATTCGATTTAATCGGTGCCGGAAAAGTTGGAAAGGCCTTTGGGAAATATCTATATTCGACAGGCAATCAAATAGGTCATGTTGTGAACTCTTCGATTGAATCAGCGAAAAGGGCCGTTGAGTTCATGGGTTGCGGGACACCTTCCACCATAGATGAGATTGGAAATTGTGATGTGTTGTTGTTAGGGGTGAAAGACGACATTATAAGACAAAGTTTTTTAAAAGTAAAAGATAAACTTCAAGGAGTTAAAGCAGTCGGACATTTTAGCGGAGCCTATCCTTCTTCCATACTTAGGGAATGTGACGAAATGAAGATAGGTCGCTTTTCGATCCATCCAAACGCATCTTTTGCAAATCCGGAAATATGGAAAAAAATTGAAAATGTTTATTTCGTGATCGACGGAAATGATCAAGGCAAAGAAATCATACGTGAACTTTTCAAAACTTTTAACATTAAATTCAGTGAAATATCGGAGCAAAACAAGATATTTTATCATATAGGCGCTGTTTTTGCATCCAATTTTGTCGTTGGCATCCAGGAGGTATCGAATGAACTTTATTCAATGGCCGGATTGGAACCAGAAATTTCGCGTATGCTCTCTTTGTATCTTGCAAAACAGGCGATAGAAAACGTAGAAAACATGGGAATAAAAGGTGCTTTAACAGGGCCGGTCGTGCGTGGAGATTACCAACTCGTCGAAGCAGAAAAAATGGCGCTTATGGATCTTGATCCGGACATTGGGGTACTTTACGGAAAATTCGCTCAGATCCTCAGAGAAAGGGTGATGAAAACTGAACATTCTTAAAATTATCCAAATGAAAGGTAAAGAGCCCATAACAGTTGTAACGGCTTACGATTATTTCAGCGCTAAAGTTTGCGAGCGTGTTGGAATTGATATGATACTTGTCGGAGACTCTCTGGGAAACGTTGTGCTGGGATATGAATCGACTTTGAACGTTGAGATGGAAGATATGGAACGCCATATTCAGGCTGTGAGAAGGGGCGCTCCAAATTCATTCATAATAGGAGACATGCCTTTCATGTCCTATCAGACGTCGGATGATGAGGGAATGAGAAATGCAGGGCGTTTGATGAAAGCAGGATCGAATTGCGTTAAAGTTGAAGGTGGACTGAGAGTTGTACCGCTTGTTAAAAAACTTGTCGATTCAGGCATACCTGTCATAGGACACATTGGTTTGACTCCGCAATCTGTCAATCAAATAGGCGGATATAGAATACAGGGCAAAGGCAAAGATGCGGATCGAATGATAGTCGCGGCTAAATCTCTTGAAGAAGCAGGTATTTTTTCCTTGGTTATCGAATTGACAATTGAAGAAACTGCCAGAGCAATTACCGAATCACTTTTAATTCCAACGATAGGCATAGGTGCCGGCAGATATTGCGACGGTCAAGTGCTCGTATGGCATGATTTGCTTGGAATAAACGATGGAAAGATTTCAAAATTTGTCAAAAAATATGCGAATCTTAATTCGGAAATCGAGAAGGCTCTTTCAGATTACGTAAAAGATGTAAAAGGACATATGTTCCCCGAAGAAAACCATGTTTTTAAAGAGGATAAATGATGGCCACTCCCACCGTTTCTAACGGCTTTGAAAATTCAATTTTTTTCTATTACCTTGTTCGTATAATCATCGGGATCGCCGCACTTGTCATTGCTTATTATCTGGGAGATTTCGTCGCCAAACTTATAAACAAGGCAGCCCATGTAACTGGTAAAAGTCTTAGGGCTCCAAACACGACGAGAACACTCGTTAAATCTCTTTTCGTTTTTGCAGCCATAATGGTGATAATAGGTGAGTTCAACATCAACCTCTGGCCATTGCTAACGAGTTTGGGGGTTGCTGGAATCATAATAGGTCTTGCGCTTCAAACGCCTTTGAGCAATTTCTTCAGCGGTCTTATGGTTATAATAACAGATGCCGTTAACGAAGGAGATGCGGTTGATATAAACGGAATGAGCGGGACCGTACGTGAGGTAAAATTCAATCATACGATCATAGACACATGGGATGGGAAAAGAATTCATATACCAAACTCTGCCGTTTGGTCTTCCAACGTTACGAAATACTGGCCTGAATTATCCAGAAGGATCGATATGCCAATTGGTGTCCCATATTCTCTTAGCCCTGAAAAGATGGAAATCATACCCAAATTATTGAAAAAAGTAATGGATGAAGAATCACTTGTTTACAAGGGACCCCTCGTTGAAAATAATCCATCTTCGATTGTTTCGAATTACGTTACATTCGACGGTTTTGGAAGTTCATCTGTTAATTTTTCAATCCATTTTTGGGTTCTAAAGAAAGATTACTTTGATGCTCAAACTGCCATAGGAATAGATATTTTTAGAGAATTCACGAAGAATGGCGTTTCTATACCTTACAACCAACTTGACGTGCACGTGGATGGAAAAATCAAACTTGGAGATCGTTTAAATGATTGAACATCTTTATTCATACGACGAAATTGATTCAACCAACGAACTCGCAAAAAGGATGAAAGACATCTTAAAAAACGGAGATATCATCTGGGCTTTAAAACAAACCTCCGGTCATGGAAAGGGAGACAGAATATGGTATTCTCCGGAAGGTGGTCTGTGGTTTTCGATATTCTTCAGGCCGGCAACTTTTCGAGATCCCAACGTTTACACGAAAATGATGGCAGTTGCCGTAATAAGGGTGCTTAAAAAATTCAAAATCGATGGAATTGGGATCAAATGGCCAAATGATATTTATCATGAAAAAGAAAAAGTTGGAGGGATTTTAACGGAGATAATACATCACGGTGATAAAAGAGAAATCGTAGTCGGCATAGGTCTAAACGTGAACAACGATCTTCCCGACGACGTGCCAAATGCAACTTCTTTGAAAAAAATAACGGGGAAAGAATTCGATCTTTCTCACCTTTTGAGAAGAATCCATTCGGAAGCACTTGTACTTCACAATTTTGTGACAAAAGGCCAAAGAAATGTGATAACTAACCTTTGGAGAAATTCAATCGTGTTGAAAAAAGGCATGAAAATAAAATTACTTTACCCATCCGGTGTGCAGACAGGTACCGTGATAAGTGTTTTTTCAGATTCGCTTGTAGTCGAAAGAAATGGTATAAAAGAAAGAGTTAAACCATCTGAAATAGATTTTTTATGATCCTTTTTTTAAAACACTCAGCGCTGCCTCTGGATTTTCAGATCTAAACGCGTAACTGCCTGTAACCAGTATGTCCGCGCCCGCTTTCAAAACGGGCTTGAAGGTGTCTTCGTTTATACCGCCATCAACTTCTATTTCAAAACTCAATCCCATGCTTTTTCTCATTTCATCCAATTTTCTTATTTTGTTAAGGGTATTTGGGATAAAACTTTGTCCTCCGAAGCCTGGATTAACACTCATGACAAGTATTCCGTCAACATCCATTATGATATCTTGCAGAAATTCAACCGGCGTGTGCGGATTTATGGCTACAAAGGCTTTTGTTTCATTTTCCTTTATCCTGTTTACAAGCCTATTGAGATGATAAGTAGCCTCGTAATGAATAGAAACAATCTCTGATATTTTGCAAAAATCATCGACGAAGATTTCTGGCCTTTCGACCATCAAATGCGAATCAACAGGGATCTCTGTAACTCTTTTCAAAGATTCTCCTATTATGAGACCGTACGTTATGTTGGGAACAAAATGTCCATCCATCACATCAAGATGTATGTAATCGGCTACGTTTTCAACTTTTTTAATTTCTTCGCCAAGTTTTGCGAAATCGGCAGAAAGAATAGACGGTGATAATTTAACGTTTTTTGTCAAACCTAACATCTCCAATCTTTTGGGATTTAATTTCGTTTAAAATTGAAAGGTAATGTTCGTAACGGCTTTTGGGTATCTTTCCCTTTTCGACGAGTTCTTTAACCTTGCATTCGGGTTCAAATTCGTGAAGACAATCATCAAATGCGCATTCTCCTGATGCCTCGAAGATCTCGGGGAAAAGTTTTTGAACGTCTTCGGGATTGATCTTTGTAAATTCGGTGGTTGTAAAGCCTGGCGTATCAACCACAAAGCCTCCATTTGGAATTTTCAAAAGAGAGGCAGTGGTAGTGGTATGCTTTCCAAGATTTGTGCTTTCAGAAATAAGACCGATCTTCAAATTCGAATCGATTATTTCGTTGATCAAAGAAGATTTCCCCACGCCCGAGGGGCCTGCGAAAACAGATATTTTGTCTTTTAGATTTGATCTGAGTTCTTCTATTCCCATCTTAGTGTAAGCACTTACAAGGCAAAGGTTGTAAATTCCGTAAATGTGTTTGAACTCTTCAAGTCTTCTTTCATCGGTTATGTCCGTTTTGTTCAAAACAACCAATATATTTTTAATCGATCTTGATACATTTGCAAGCGTTCTATCTATTGTAGAATATGGTACATCAGGTTTTGAAATGGAAAAGACGGCGATAACCTGATCAACGTTGGAAATTCTTGGCTTTTCAATAACGTTACGTCTCGGAAGAATAGATTCGATTCTCCCTCTGTCATGATCTGTTATGTATTCAACTTTATCACCGACGAGTGGTTTGATATTCGATAATTTAAATCGTCCTCTTAAAGAACATAAGGTCTCGGATCTGTCTGTATCATCTGAAACGATGACAAAATTCGAATAAAAAGAAATTATAGTGCCCTTTCTCAAAGTGTTTGTCTCCTCAACTGACCACATGCCGCGGATATATCTTCTCCTTTTTCTGCCCTTATAACGGCTTCTATCCCGTTGTCTTTTAAAAATTTTTCAAAAATTTCTGCCCGATCCATCGGCGTTTTTTTGAAAGTCGAACCTGTATCGTTGTACCTTATGAGGTTAACGTTGCACTTTATATCTTTTAGGATTTTCACGAGTTTTTGTGCATCATCAAGTGAATCGTTGAATTTATCAAAAAGAATATATTCAAAGGTCACCCTTCTATCTTTTGCCTTCTGATAGATTTTAACAGCCTCCATGAGATCTTCTAAACTATATTTTTTGTTCACAGGCATTATCATTGACCTTTTATCGTCTGTGGAGGCATGAAGAGAAATTGACAGAATGACATCGAGAGGTTCTTCGGAGAGTTTTAATATTCCGTCAACAATGCCAGCCGTTGATATTGAAACACGTCTTTGACTTATCTTGAAAGCCTTTGGATCTGTTATTACATGGATGGCCTTAATAACCTCATCGTAATTCAACATTGGTTCTCCCATTCCCATGAAAACGATGTTGTTTATCTTTTCATTTTCAGATATCTCCATGCCAAGAATTTGAGATAAAATCTCTCCGGAAGTTAGATTTCTTACGTAGCCGGACATTCCCGTTGCGCAAAACGCACAATTTAGGGGACAGCCCACCTGTGATGAGATACATCCCGTTATCCTATCCGGATATCTTAAAATTACAGATTCAACAGTGTTGCCATCCGAATATTTCCACAAAAATTTCACAGTTCCATCCGATGATTTTGTTTTTTTTACGAGTTCTGGCATATCAATGATGAATTTCATTGAAATACGTTCTCTAAGTTGCTTTGAAAGATTTGTCATAACGGCAAAAGACGTGGCATGTTTTTTGTATATCCAGTCGAAAATCTGGGTTGTCCTGTAAGGTTCAAGTTTTTCCATTTCAAATTTATTTTTTAACGCCGTATAATCATAATCAAGGATGTTTTCCATTTCCTTCGGCCACTCTCCCTTTTACGAAAAAGTCACCTTTTATCGCCCTTAACTATCTTTGAGATGTAGAAACCATCTATCCATTTCAAAAGTTGAACTCCTAACTTTTCAAAATCAAAATTCATCTTTCCCTCAAATGGATCAACACAAATAGCCTCATCGTGATTTTGGATGAATTTTGAAATCACGCCATCCGTTTCCTCTTTTGTGACGGTGCAAACGGAATATATGATTTCGCCACCGTCAGAAAGATGTTCCCACAAATTTTCAAGCGTTTTTAACTGCATCTGAGCCTTTTCGGTGATGTCTTTTTCAGTCAATCTTAACAGCAAATCAGGGTGTTTCCCAATTGTACCTAAAGCCGTACATGGGGCATCAACAAGTATTTTATCAAATTTTTCATCTAATGTTGAATTGATGATATCTGTGTTGATCATTTTGGATGGGAATATCCTCATCCTTTTGAAATTATCCATCGCAATTGAAATTTTAGATCTGTTTATATCGTTGTAAGTGACTACCGCTTGTGGATTTATTTGAACAAGATGAGTTGTTTTTGTCCCGACACCTCCGAATGCATCTAAAATTTTCTCTTCACCTTTAGGATCTACCACGATTCCGACAAGTTGTGAAGATTCATCCTGAAAGGTGAAATCTCCATTTTCAAATTGCTCAAAACCGTCAAGATCGATACCTTCAGTGCACTTTATACCCCAAGGAGAAAAATGCGTTGGATAACTTTCTATATTTTGCTTGGTAAGATCTTGAATGATTTCGTCTCTTGATTTGTTAACAGCCCTCAAATAAATTTCATGAAATTCATTTTTTTCAAGAAAAATTGGGAAAATGTCGCCGAGATCTTTTTTCAGTTTATCGTAAAGCCATGGCGGTAATCCACTTTCAAAATGGGTTTTATCTGAAATTTCAGAAATTTTTCTGAGTACGGCGTTAACAAGCCCTTTGAATTTTGGTCTAGCAATACTTGTGTATTCATTTACAACCGCATATGATGGTATTTTCATTTCGATCAGTTCATACGTACCCATTCTGAGGATGTTTTTAAGATCTTTAGGCGTTTTTTTAGCATCTTTAAGAAAAGTATCGATGATTTTGTCTATTTCAAAGTAGTATCTAAGAGTCCCATAAACCAATCTTCTGACGAAAGCCCTATCCTGTTTTGTAAGATTTGAAGTTTTTTTCCATGCATTTCTTGGTATAAAAAAATTTGAGATCCCCTCGTTGAGGATCTCAAGTGCCACAATTCTTGCCTTCATCTTCTAACCATGTTAGATATAAGTATCAACCTTAGCAGTTGTAAAGCCGCCATTGCAACACTTGCAACATAGGTCATGGCTGCCGCACTTAAAACTTTGCGTGCCATTGTAACCTCTCCTTCAGGCATTGCCATTACATTCCTGAGCATCACAAGAGCCCTATGAGAAGCATCAAGTTCAACTGGCAGTGTGACAAGCGTAAATATAACGAAAAAGCTGAAAAGGATTATACCTATCTGCATCAAAAATGTGCTGTAAAAAATCAAACCTAAAAAGAATATGATCCACGAAAGGCTTGAACCTATATTGGCAGTTGGAACTATCGCGTCTCTTACTATCAAAGGCACGTAATGATGAGCGTGTTGTACGGCATGCCCAGTCTCGTGAGCGACAACGCCAAGTGCCGCTATCGAATTGCTTGAATAAGTAACGTCGGAAAGCCTTATAACCTTCGACCTTGGATCGTAATGGTCGGTTAACTGTCCTGGAATTCTCTCTATCTTTATGTTGTAAAGTCCATTTGCGTCAAGCAACATCCTCGCAATTTGGGATCCGCTAACGTTCAATGAGGATCTCACCTGCGAGTATCTTTTAAATGTAGTCGTAACTTTTGTTTGAGCCCATATGGCAAGCACTATCGCTGGAATCAAGATCACCATCGAAGCAAACCACAAAAACATCTTTTACATCACCTCACGCATATTATACAACTTTTAAGGCATTTTTTATCTTATCTTGCCAAACTTTTGATTATTATCAACTCTACTGTATCAGGAGACATCTGTCCATCAGGCAGTAAAGCGGAAGATCCGACTATGTCGGTTACAGCACGGGCATACTCGGCAGAATTTGAATCTATTTCCGAAGAAAGTACATCGGCAACTCGATTTACAAATCCGTCGTATTCTTTCTTGATATGTTCCCAACTTGATCCTTTTTCAGAATAGAAACGATTTTTTTCTCTTTCAATGAGCCTCAAAGATTGGCGATCGTTTCTCAAAAAATCTATGTAAGATCGCAGAAGAGATTTGGCTTTTTTGACGTATTTCCCGTCATTTTCTGAAACTCCAAAAACCTTATCTTCAAGTTTATGAAAGGCTTCATCCCATGCCGCTTTGAAAAGTTCACTTTTGCTTGGGAAATAATAATATATCAAAGGCTTTTTTACGTTGGCAATCTTGGCGATGTCTTCCATAGATACATCACCGTAAGACTTGGAAGAAAAAGCCTCTCTGGCAGCCTCAAGGATAATTTCTCTTATTCCGTTTGTTCTGATCGTCATTTAAACTACCTCTTCTCGACTTTGACCTATGAGTCAAAAAAATGATATCATATTTTATAAAAAAATTCAACTGTTATAATTGACAAAAGGAGTGTCATCTTGAAAAGAAAATCGTTCAAATTTGAAGTCGATAAAAGTTCATCTGACGAAATCATGGAATTACTTGCAAATTACGATTGCCAAAATTTTTATTCTGAATCGCGCCCCAATGACGACGAGGAAGTATTTCATCTTTTCTGCGATGAAGAAAAAGTCGATAAAATCATGAAAATTATTGTGGCAACATTCGAATTAGAATGGGTAGAAGACGAAGATTGGATCAAAAAGTGGTCTGAAAGTCTTAAAATAGTAAAAGTGGGAAATGAACTTTACGTTAATCCTAACCCGGACAAGTTTAAAGATCCTGAAAACGGAATAACCGTAAAGATTATACCGGGAATGGCCTTTGGAACGGGCGAACATGAAAGTACGAAGATCGCGATAAGATTTTTGCAAAAAGTTATGAAAAAGGGCTTAAGTGTTTGCGACGTTGGTTGTGGCAGCGGAATAATATCGGCCTTTGCCGTTAAACTTGGTGCAGAGAGAGTTTTGGCGTTAGATTCAGATCAGCTTGCAGTTCAACAATCTCTCGAAACGGCAGAATTGAACAACGTTGATTACGAAGTGAGAAAAAATGATTTGATGGAAGGCATCAATGAAAATTTTGATATCGTCGTGGCCAACATCTATTACGATGTGATAATCAAATTGATCGATCAACTCCCGAAAAACATCATATTCATAATATCAGGAATAGATAAAGGCCGTGAAAAAGATATGGAAAAAGCGTGTTTTAAACGTGGAATGAATCTCATCGATAAAGACTGTGAAGGAGAATGGTGCGGTTTCATTTTTTCTTGTTGAGGAGGTAAAAATATGAAAAGGTTTGCGGTTATCATTTTAATTTTGGGATTTACGATATCTGTTTTTGCGGACGGCAGTTTTAGAACTTTTATTTACCAAGGGCCCCAATGGATGACCTCTTATTCTCAGAAAATAGGAAATATCCTTTTACTCGAAACCCTTGGAACAACCGGTGTTGGTGGTGCAATCGGCTTTTCAAACACCACAATAGATAGACAGCAGGTTGGATTTTTAAATTTAATGGTTGGTAAAACAACTTATTCGGCCGCCATTGGAATTGACATCAGTCCATTGACTCCCGTCGGATATTTCGAATACGAAACGATGAGGACGATTGCCCCGATCTTTTACGATCTGGATCTTACGCTTGGAAATTACGGATTGCCAAATTTCGGAGTTGATTTTAACGGGAGGACTCAATTCGTGTTTTCAAATCTTTCTCTTTACGCTCAGACACATTTTTATCTTGTCTTTACATCTGATTTGCAGGATATGACGGACATAGAAATTGGGTATTCTCCAATCAAAGGATCTTTTCTTTCAACAACCGAAGTTGGGAATCTTTATTTCCTGACAGGAGGATTTGAATTTAAAAATCTCGGTTTTTCGATTGATCTTGGAGCCGGCTTTAACGCAAACGGTATAGGTCCCGGAATCGGAATTTCCGCAGCCCAGCAATCCCTTGAAAACAGTTGGACTATTAGATTCATGCCATCGAACTCGGGTCCCGCTGTTTATGCGATTTTTACAAGTCAAAGTGGAAGATTAACCGTTGGATACAACATGGGATCGGTGTATCTTTCAGTTGAAGACTGATATTTCTATCTACGTTCACGTGCCTTTCTGTTCGAGAAGGTGCATCTATTGCGATTTTACATCATACGTCAACGATAGATTTATATCCGATTATTTTGATGCAATTTATCATGAAATTGAAATTGTATCAAATCAATTGGGCGATGGGCACGTTTTTACCCTTTACTTTGGTGGTGGAACACCAAGTCATGTGCCAGTCAACTACATCTCAAATTTGGTTGATAAGATTCGTGTTAATTTTCGATACGATCCCGCAGAGATAACTTTTGAAATGAACCCGGAAGACGTAACCGTTGATCTTTGCCACGATCTCAAAGTAATTGGCGTTAATCGCGTAAGTCTTGGTTTGCAAAGCACATCGGATCAACTTTTAAAGGTCATAGGGCGGCCCTACAATCTTGAGACTTTTTTGAAAAAATACGAGATAACAAGGATGTATTTTGACAACATAAACGTTGATCTTATGTATAACCTTCCATTTGAGATATTGTCAGACGTTGAATCTGATTTAAAAATTGTCGAAAAGATAAGGCCAGATCATGTTTCCTTTTATGAACTCGAAGTCCACGAAGAGGTGCCTCTTTATCCGATGATCAAATCAGGTGCCGTTAAACTTCCATCGGAAGATGAATCTGAAAAAATGTACGAAGCGATAATTGAAAGTCTCGATAAACTCGGATACGAAAGATATGAACTCAGTTCATGGACAAGGGGAAAGCCATCTATTCACAACATAAATTACTGGGAAAACGGCGAATACATCGGATTTGGACTTTCGGCCGGTAGCCATCATGAAATGAGAAGATGGGTGAATACCTTTGATCTTGGAGAATACGTCCAAAAGTTGATCAAGGGTGAATTACCCCGTACTTACAATTCGATTAATTCTTTTAAAGCAGAACTCGCAGAAACATTTTTCATGGGATTAAGACTTAAAAAAGGTATAAATCTTGTCTCTTTGAAAGAAAGATTTGGAAACGAGGATGTGAATTTTTACATCAAAAAACTTGAAAAATTCTGCGGAGAATTTTTAGATTGTTCTAACGGGACGATTAAATTCACTCCCAGCGGAATGAAATTTTCGGCACTTGTACTTTCAGAATTAGTTTGAAATTTCAACCTGATTTTTTCCGTGCATTTTAGCCATGTAAAGTGCTTTATCGGCAACAGAAATGATGCCATTTGAAGTTAACGAATCAGATGGATATTCTGCTATACCTATGCTTATCGTCACTTTAACAGGTGGATTCCCTTCAGCCACCGAAAGGCGCAAGCGTTCGGCTATTGTTCTGGCTATCATCTTTTCTGTGCCTCTTAAAATTATGGTGAATTCATCTCCTCCGTACCTTGCCGCTATATCACCGCGCCTTATCGATAATTTTATTCTTTCTGCCAAATATTCTATTATCACATCGCCCGCCTGGTGGCCATAAGAATCGTTGACAAATTTGAAATCGTCTATATCCATCATGAGAAGAGAAAATTTTTCTTTTTCTTGAACAAGTTTATCGATTCTGTTGTAAAACTCCGTGTGGTTGTAAAGGCCGGTTTGCGGATCACGGATCGTTTTTTCCTGTAAAGTTTCAAACTCGCTTGAATTTTCAATTGCGACTCTCACTTGATCTGCAAATATCTCTAAAATTGTTATATCTTCCACTGAAGGCCTTTTCCCATTTTTTGGTTTATCCGGAGATATATACGCTATCATCTTCCCATTTTTATCGTAGATGGGAATCCATAAAAGATCTTTGTCTTTCCAACTTGTGCCATCAATTACATCGTATTTCCCAACGTAAACCATCTCATCCGGAAGATTTATGTCTGCTTCTTCCGGTATGAAATACGAATTTGAAACTTTAAACTCATCTCTCATGATGTTTTTAACAAAAGAAAGAGTTGGACAATTCGCTTGAAGTTTTTTAAAATCATCTTCGGTGATACCGGAATAAGCGATTCTTTCGATTGAATCGTCCGGCCTTACAAGGCTGACAAGTACATATTCCCATCCAAGATCGTCATGGATTATCGAAGCAACTCGCATCATCAAATCGACAAGAGAAATATTCGATTTCAAAAGTTCCGATACTTCAAGCACGCGTTTAAGTTCATTTACGTATTTTGAAAGTCTTACCTTTTCTTTTTCAAGTTCCATTCTGGATTTATTTTCAACCGAAAGCATGTAAGTGAGAAAAAACGGGAATAAAAGCGTGTAAACTGAAAAATATAATATCAAGTTATTGTCCAGATTCAAATAAAGCACGTATGCTGTCGGAATTACAAGCACGAATATGCCACTTTCAAGCAAGAGATATTTCAGGGCATCACGGAAATTTCTATATCTGTCCAAGTAGAAATAAAGGAAGAGATCTACAAGGATGAAATTCAATATTTTAAAAATCGCGAAAGCCACAATTAATCCATATATATTTACACCTAAGATTTGAATGGCAAGGCCAGCCACAGCGTAAGAAATGGCATATTGAGAACCACTGTAAATTCTTCTTGATAGGTCAATCTTTGTGTATTGAAACAAAGAGATAACGTAAGCGGCCATCGATGTAATGATAGGGCCAAAAACAACCAACATCGGAAAAAGAAAGAAAAAACTTGCTGAAATTGAAAATTTTCCGAACCTTATAACTCCAAAAGAATGAGCGAAATAAGCGGAAAGTATGAGGACAGTGAACAATGTGACACTTCTCACCAAAAAACTCCCCGATCCCCAAATAAGGATCAGGAAGTAAAATAAATTAAGAATCGTAAGAGAAAAAATTATGAATCTACTTTTTTCATTCATCTTGCAAAAGCGACTGAACCCATAGGATCCCACGGAGGTAGTTCGACAGGTTTTTCTTTCAAGACTTTTTTCATCGCTGCGGATAGATATTTTTCATCAACGGCAACTTCGTAAACGTACTGATCGAACCATGAATCGCTCATTAAAAAATATCCTTTATCGCCTAATTGATCTCCCCAACTATTTTCAACTTTCCATTTTGTAGGATTTCCGTCGTCATCGATGTCAACACCGGTAAAAACCATGGCATGGGTCATAAGGCTGTCTCCATAATCGAGCCTTGTCGCTTTGTCGAACAAAAATTTCGTACCGTAAAGACTTTCGAAATCGTAAATTTCCGTATCCAAGATACCCTTTTCTCTTTCCATCATCTTGCCAACATCAGCGGTAAACCAGACTAAATTGCCATCAAGGATCATTTTTTTTGCAAGCGCTTTGAATTCATCAAGTTTAAGGTTGAGATACTTTATTCCATTTCCTCCTATAACATTTCCAAGATATTGAACTGTGTAAGTTTTCATGAAATTTTTATCGGGCGTTGGACAATTTATAACGCTTACCATGCCGTCAATGGGCATTTCAACGAATTCTTTGTAAAATTCGACCGGCGTTATCCCTTCAATTCTATGGAAGTTACCATCTTTGTCTTTATACTCGTAATCAAATTTTTCTGGCGGTAAACCTATGTTTATCGATAAAATTCTGTGAATCTCTTCAAGTAATTCGGCTTTCTTTGATTGAATTTCTTTTGTCGTTTTACCTTTTTTAACCATTTCTCTTAAAACCATGGCATCTTCTCGAAGTTTCGTGTCAAGCAATCTGTTCATTGTAGCCGATTCACTTGTCTGAAAACTTTCATCCATTAACTCTTTTGGAAGTACCCCGTATTTTCCCACAAGATCTGTAAACATGCCCCATTGTCCGCCATCTTCAACTGGTTTCGAAAGAATCCACATGACGAGACGTCCGTTAAGATCTTCCTTCGCCGTTTCTATGATGCTTTCGAGAAAATAATTTGCCTTTTCAATCTTGTCGTAAAACATTTGATAACTTTGTGATAGTTCAAAATTATCAAGATTTAATTTGTTGGCGATACTTTCTCTTAGAAGATTCAATCCTGCGAACATCCAGCATCTTCCGCTTTTTTTCTGGTTCGTTATGCCTCTTGTTTTTATTTCGTTTGAAAATGTTCTGCTTAATCCCTGGGCATGAAGTCTGTTCATCGCAACGACGTTAAGCGATCCATGAGAGACGGCGTTCATTGCAACGATGTTTTTTTCGGATGACTCAAAGTCCTTTCTGAACTTTTGAAGATCTTTCATTTCGATTTTCAATTAATTCACATCCCTTCTATTTTCATTGTTTTAAGATCACTTGAAATTTTTAATTTTGCCTCTGTGACTTTTAACACTTCTTCAACGGTAAGACCGGGTGCGATTTCCTTTAACTCAAGGCCGTCTTGCGTTGGTTCGATAACCGCCATCTCCGTGACAATCAGGTTGATCTTTCTTATCGAAGTAAGTGGAAGTGTGCAACTTCTGACAATTTTGGGTTCTCCTTTTGAAGTATGAGTCATGGCTATTATAACCCTTTTTGCACCTGTAACGAGATCCATCGCACCTCCCATTCCCGGAATTATCTTTCCGGGTACCATCCAATTTGCAAGATGACCTTCTTCGTCGATCTGCAATCCTCCAAGCACTGTAACGTCAAGGTGGCCGCCTCTTATTATTCCAAATGACATTGCACTGTCAAAACATACTGCTCCCGGAATTGCGCTAACGTAATTCGCCCCTGCATTTGTCAGATCTGGATGCTCAAGACCTTCTTCGGGTATAGGCCCCATTCCTATTATGCCGTTTTCCGATTGAAAAAGTACTTTTACATTTTGCGGAATGTAATCCGCAACGAGTGTTGGTATACCTATGCCTAAATTCACAAGATCTCCATCCTTTAATTCCTGCGCTACTCTTTTTGCTATCAACACTTTCGCATCCATCTCGATCACCTTGCCCTCACGATGTAGTCCACGAAAATACCTGGCGTATGAATGTCGTCTGGCGGTATTGTTCCAATCGGCAAGATCTCGTCAACTTCGGCTATAACCGTTTTTGCTGCCATGGCCATTATGGGATTGAAATTTCTTGCCGTTAAAGAATAGACCAAATTGCCGTTGCAATCGGCTTTCTTTGCGTTTATTATCGCAAAATCGGCTTTTATCGGAAGTTCAAGCAAATACTCGGCATCGTTTATTTTAAAAATCTGCTTACCTTCTGCGACAACCGTCCCTATGCCTGTTGGAGTTAAAACACCGCCAAGACCAACTCCGCCAGCCCTTATCCTTTCTGCAAGCGTTCCCTGGGGGACAAGTTCAACATCGATGGCTTTTTCAATCATTTGCTTTTGAGTCTCTGGATTTGTTCCTATGTGAGACACGATAATCTTTTTTACGAGTTTGCTGACTACAAGTTTACCAATGCCACTGTTTGGAAAAGCCGTATCATTTCCGATCACCGTAAGGTTGGATTTTTTCTGTTTTATCATTTCATCTATCACAATCTGTGGGGTACCCACGCCCAAAAAGCCTCCTATCATGATCGTCGCACCATCTGGTATCATCTCAACTGCCTTTTCAACTTTGATAACATGCATAAGTGCTCTCCTCCTCTATTTTTAAAAAATTATATCACATATTTGACGGTTAACATTTATGAACTATTTAAGTTTAGAAATTCGAATCACTTTGGATCGGGTATTTGTCTTTCAGTGTCTGATCACCTAAAAGTTTCAATCTTCAAAAAAATTAACTACGGACTTTAAATTATCTTCAAAATTTGATCAACTTTGCCAAAATACATTGATTTGTCTGTTTATTAATGATTATCGAACAAAATCTCCTTTTTTGTTTAATTTGGTTGTTAAATCATATCAAAATATTGCTTGCATATTACTGATCACCGCCCGTATGATTCAACTTGTGATATATTTGCATTCAGCAACACATCCCAGACGTACATCTTC